>JANWKV010000033.1 GCA_025451195.1 Candidatus Microgenomates bacterium
CAGGCACAGGTAATGAAGGAGTTTTTGGAAATATTCCGGAAGAAATAAGGGACAATGTTGAATACGGTTTGGGGCATAATGAATTTGTTGCGCAGGAATACGACCCTGTTACCAGGCAACAAGGAGTAATGGTAGATTTAATGGAGGATGAACCTGTAATTATTCGAAACGGTTTAAAAAGCAAAGAATTGGAAGCAATTATATTTGCATTTACAGGTAAGAATAAAATTCCATTAAAAGACCACAATATAGGGAACGTTACCTACACAAATCTTTAAACATTCAAGCTTTTTTCCTGAGTGGCGTTAACTGGTAGGCCTCTATTTTAATTAAATAAGCTTTTAGTGACTCATAATTATATCCTATAACATTGAAATTTATATAAAAATTAGTTATAATTAACGGATGCCTAAAGAGTTATCAGCCTTACCCGTAACACAGCTGTTTAGTGCCGGAGCCGCAATAGCACGAAATAACCGATTTGTGGAAGAAGGTGGTGCTCCTCTTGTTGCCAGACATGCGGTAAACGCTCCTTTCATAGCCTACAGAAAGTTTAAATGGCCGGGTTCTAGGGAGGGAGCAAGCGGAAACGGAATCTTAGCAAACGTGGATGCATATCGGGAAATGAGGGAAAGAGATGGATTTTCTAAGCTTTATACAAATATGGCTTGGGTTAGAAATTTTGTGTTGCAAGGTTCAACACAACCCGTTTCACTCAGACAAGTAATAGAGATGACATCAATTGGTGAAACTCTTCCTTTATTTTTGCTTAGAGATTCTCAAAGTCCATTTGACCCAGATAGTAGAATTACAGAAGCTCAACTGCCGGAAACAATGGCTGATATGTATAAATCATTCCGAGGCTTATTTACAGCCTCGATTAATTTGGCAATTGATAGTTATGACTCTCAAACTAAGATACATAATCTCGACGTTCCTTCACCAAGCGCAGAAGAGATTTATAATTTTGTGGACAGAATTAATCCCAAGCTTGTAAATGCAGGCGGCATTGGATGTCCTGCTCCAAAAGATGTAATTGTGAATGCATTTAATATACTGTTGACAGGAAAAGATACTTTGGGAAATTTATTTTCTGATAGCACAAGTGATATACCAAATTTATTACAAATGCAGGGAGGGCAAGAAAGAGTAAGAGAGTTTGCAGGAATAATGGTAGACTATGAATTTCTTGTTTCAAGATTGAGAAGGATTGGGAATGAAGGACAGCAAAATCTGCAAATAATGGGAATAGACACGAGGGAAATGCCGGTATCAATTTTCTTTACAGCAAGAGCTTTAGGCGATGAAATTACAGAAGCAGGTCAAATATTATTAGATTTAGGATTAAAACAATTACAGGCAAACACAGTGCTTGGAAGACTTTTTAGGAGAGGATACTCACCTGCGGTTTCTCCAGAAGATGTTCTGTAAATTTTAAAAATTTTGATACAATAGCTTCATGATAAAAAATATTGCGGTTTTGCCGGGCGATGGAGTTGGGCCGGAAATTACTGAACAAGCTATTAGGGTTTTAAAAAAAATTGCGGAAAAATTTGGTCATGAGTTTACATTTAAAAATGCTCACATAGGAGCTGCTGCTATTGATAAAATAGGGGATCCATTCCCAAATGAAACTAAAGAATTGTGCTTAAAATCGGATGCTATTTTGTTTGGGGCAATCGGAGACCCAAAATATGACAATGATCCAACAGCTAAAATAAGGCCCGAACAAGGCTTGTTGGCAATGCGAAAAGCGCTGGTATTGTATGCAAATATTAGGCCGATTTTTGTTTTTGATAACTTTAGTCCAAAATCTCCTCTCAAACCGGAAGTTATAAATGGAGTTGATTTTATTGTTATTAGGGAATTAATAGGAGGAATATATTTTGGAAAAAAAGGACGAAGCAGTGATGGTAAGTCAGCATATGATGTTAATGAATATTCTAAAGAAGAAATAGTTCGTGTTGCAAAGTATGCTTTTGAGCTTTCACAAAAAAGAAAAAAGAAATTAACTGTTGTAGATAAGGCAAATGTTTTAGAAACCTCTCGTTTATGGCGAGAAACAATCCAAGAAATGGCAAAAAATTACAAAGACGTAAGTGTTGAATTTATGTTTGTTGACAATGCGTCAATGCAAATAATAAAACATCCAATAAACTTTGATGTAATTCTAACGGAAAATATGTTTGGTGATATTTTAACAGACGAGGCATCAGTTATAACAGGATCTATTGGTATGTTGCCTTCTGCCTCAATAGGTGAAAAAACTTCGCTTTTTGAACCAATTCACGGCAGTTTTCCCCGCGCTAAAGGTAAAAATATTGCCAACCCAATCGGATCAATTTTATCCGGTGCCATGATGCTGGAATATGCATTCGGCTTAAAAAAAGAATCAGACGCAATATATAATGCCGTCAAAAAAGTTCTCTCACTTGGCTTTGGCACACAAGATATTGCCGAGGAAAATGTTTTGTCAACAATCGAGTTAACCGACAAAATTATTGAATTAATTTAATAACGCCTTGATCTGTATTCCATATGGCCTGAATCAATTTTAGCCCTTATTAAATTTGTGTAATAGCTGATTCCTCGAGAAGCAAATTGCTCAAATAAATCTCTCGATAAAAGTTTATTTCCTTGTTTTGAAAATACCGACTCTAATTGTTTTCTGGCATATTCCCATGCTTTTTCCTCAGACTCGATCAGATCAAACGCTTCATCATAATATACCCTTGCGTTTGGGTTATTCAATCTATCCAATATTCCCTCCGCAACTCTTATTGATTTGTCGTTTTCGTGTCCAATTTCGTGCAATACAACAAGAAGAGTTGCTGGTTTGTTAAGTTCTCCCAAAACCACAATGTCTCGCTTGAGAGACATTCTGTAGCTGCTTGAGCGTCCGCCATAATAATCTGGCAATTCCCTGACAAAAATTGGAGCATATTGCGGAACGATATTTTCCCCACCATTTATTGATAGGTAAGTGACATTGGAAAAAATAGCAGATTCATCAATTTCGTGAAAGGGATACATTGTATTAAAATCACTAACAAATTGAGAATTTGTTTCTGCAGGTCTAACTTTTTTTATACCTAATATAAAATTTGATTCATCCTGATCTATTCTAATCCCATTTTCATTTCTAAAGATTTGTTTAAAAGGTTGGGCTAATTCGACCGGATAATCTTTAGGCGCGCCTTCGTACTTATGTAATTTTTGCTCCGTCTGATATTGATAATATCTAAACCACTTTATATATAGCTCTTTTATTGGTCTTCTTCTTTGATTGTTACCCTGATTATTATTTGATTCTGGTGGTCGGGGTGTCATCTAAATAAATTATACATTATAATTAGTTAATGTTAATCTTCTTTACTCTTCTTACAAAAATAATTCCTTTGTATGTTTTTATAATTCTCGGATTTGTTGCCGGTAAGTTTTTGAAGGTAAAAAAAGAATCGATTGCGCCAATTCTAATTTATATTGTCGCGCCAATTATAGTTTTCTACGGAGTTGTAACGACAAAGATTGGATATAGCAGTCTTTCTTTGCCATTTCTTTGTTTTTTTATTTCTGTATTTATATCAACTATATTTTATTTTGTGGGTAAGTTAATTTGGAAAGATTACACAAAAAATATTTTTGCATACGCAAGCGGCCAGGGTAATTTTGGCTACTTTGGTTTACCAATTGCGTTAATTCTCTTTCCAAAAGAAGTTGTTGGGTTATATATTATGGGAATTCTTGGTTTCAACGTATTTGATGCATCAATTGGGTTTTTCCTTGTTGCCAGGGGACATCATACAGTATCTGAAAGTATTAAAAAAGTTATTTTTTTGCCGACTCTATATGGGTTTATTTTAGGACTTACAATTAATTTGATGCACATAAACTTGGGGAGTATATTTTTTGACGCTGTAAGCAACGTAAGGGGAGTTTATACGGTTTTAGGAATGATGCTTATTGGGCTTGGAATTTCAGACATAAAATCCTATGCTTTTGATTTTGTATTTACAAGTCTTTTATTTGTTATTAAATTTGCTGTTTGGCCGCTTTTAATGTTAGTAATATTTTTTGTAGACTCTCAATTTTTTCATTTATACAATTCAGACATTCATAAAGTTCTTTTGTTATTATCAATAGTTCCTTTAGCTGCAAACACAGTTGCATATGCAACGCAGCTTAATGTCCATCCGGAAAAATCCGCTTTAACTGTTTTGTTAAGCACCCTTTTTGCCTTATTTTACATCCCTTTGGTAGTGACTTTGTTTATTAAATAGCTTTTTGAAGCGTAGAGTAAGCCAAAAGGGCGCATTTGGTGCGGGCGGGAGTAAATTCTACTCCAATTTCTTTTAAAAATTTTTCCGGGGTTATTTTTTTTACATCAAGAATTTTTTTTCCAATCACCAAATCGGAAAGAATAGATCCACCTGCTTTTGCAATTGAGCACCCTCTGACAACAAAGGAAAAACCTTCAATTTTACCTTGATTTAACTTTACCATTACCCGGATTTCATCGCCGCACAGCTCGTTCATTTCTGTGACATCTATATCTGCTTTTTTTAAAATGCCGTAATGATGAGGATCTTTCCAATGTTCTAAAATTATTTCTTTATACAATTCATCACTCATGGAGTTATTGTAGCTTAAAAATCTTTATTACTTCTTCAAATGCGCTTCCTAGCTTGTCCAAATCTTCTTTTGTATTGTACAAATATAAAGAAGCTCGTGCAGTTGCAATAACATCAAGACATTTCATAAGTACTTGCGCACAATGATGACCAGACCTTACACAAACTTTGCTTCTATTTAAAATATCCGCACTGTCGTGAGCATGAATATCTTTAAAATTAAAAGAAAATACAGACAGTCTATTTTCCGGTGTTTTTGGACCGTATAAATCAATATATTTCTCAAATTTTTTAAATAGTTTTAAACCATATTTTGTAAGTTCGTTTTCATGCTTTTCAATATTTTTTAAGCCTGTTTTCTCCAAGTAATCAACTGCCGCGCCCAAACCTATTACAGCTTCTTTTCTGCCTGTGCCAACTTCAAACCTTGCGGGAATATCTGCCCAGGTTGCACTCTCTTTGGTAACTATCTTTATCATTTGCCCTCCAAAAAATAAGGGATCCATTTCTTCCAATATTTCTTTTTTTGCATATAAAACTCCAACTCCAGAAGGTCCCAGCATTTTGTGGGAAGAGAATGCAAAAAAATCACAATCAATATCCTTAACGTCAATTTTTATATGGGGAATAGATTGCGCACCGTCAACCAAAAATTTTGCTTTTATGCCTTTATTTTTATAGTAACGTATTATTTCCTTAACAGGATTAATTGTTCCCAAAACATTTGAAGCATGAGTTATTGTGACAAGTTTTATTCTTTTTAAGTCAATTTTTGAAGAAAAAAGCTTTTTATAATCCAGCCTCAAATCCTTGTCATAAGGTAAATAGAAAAGTTCAACGCCACACTTTTTCTTTATCATAATCCAAGGGATGATATTTGAATGGTGTTCCATCTCGGTTAGAACAATAACGTCACCTTTTTTTAAAAACTTTCTTGCCCATCCGTAAGCACTCAAATTAATTGCTTCAGACGCATTGCCTGTAAAAACTATTTCTTCATTTTCGGCATTTATAAATTTTGCGACTTTTTGTCTGGCATTTTCATACATATCCGTAGATTTTTGAGCTAATCCGTAAAGGCCTCTATGGATTGGAGCATAATATTTTTCGTAATAATTTGTTACTGCATCAATAACAATTTGCGGTTTTTGAGATGAGGCAGTGCTGTCAAGGTAAACAATTCCCGGATTGTTTTTAAAAATAGGGAAGTCTTTTTTGATTTTTAGTGGATTAAAATTAGTTTGTGCCATAAACCAAAAGTTTCTTTCTTGCGCTATCTTGCTCCCTTTGTGGAAATTTGTCAATAATACTATGTAAAAATCCATTTATTATTAACATTTTTGCATCGCGTTCTGAAATTCCCCTACTCATTAAGTAAAAAAGTTCCAAATCATTAACACGGCCCACAGTTGTTGCATGTCCTGCTTTAATATCATTTTCCAAAATTTCAAGAGATGGAATAGCCCTACCTCTTGACGTTTTTGACAAAAGTAAAATATGAGCCGAAAGATAAGCATTTGTGCCTTTTGCTCCATGGTCTATTTTTACCAAACCTTCAAAATTAACAGAGGCAAAATCTTTAAGCACGCTTTTGACAATTACTTCGGATTTTGTGTTTTGACTTGCATGTTCAACACGGGTAAATAAATCTAATGTTTGTTCATCTTTTCCGAGTAATAAAGCTAAGAATGTAATTGTTGCACCGGGTTCGGAAAGTTTTATATCAAAAGATAACTCTGATTCTTCACCTGTCCAGACAACAGGGTAAATCAGGTGTTCATTTTCTTTAACTACAATTTTTTGCATTATCCAACACTACCTTCCATTGAAAGATCAATAAGCCTATTGAGTTCAACAGCATATTCAAGCGGTAACTCTTTAACAATCGGCTCAATAAATCCATTTACAATAAGCCCGGTTGCTTGAGTTTCGGTAAGTCCTCTGGCTCTTAAATAAAATAATTGTTCTTCGCCAACTTTGGAAACAGATGCTTCATGTCCCAGAGTTACGTCTTCTTCATTAACAATATTTGTTGGATACGTATCGGATCGGGAAAATTCATCCAAAAGCAGAGCATCACATCTAACAAAAGATTTACTCCCTTTTGCGCCATTTGCAATGCGAACCATTCCTCGGTAACTGCACCTTCCGCCGTCTTTACTAACAGATTTTGATGTAATTGTACTACTCGTGTATGGAGCCAGATGGATTGCTTTTCCTCCTGCGTCTTGATGTTGGTTTTTGCCTGCAAAAGCCAGAGATAAAACTTCCCCTTTTGCTCCTTTGCCTTTGAGAAAAACAGACGGATACTTCATTGTAACTTTACTGCCTAAGTTGCCGTCAATCCATTCTCCAAAGCCTTCTTCTTCTACAAACATACGCTTTGTAACAAGGTTATAAACATTATTGCTCCAATTTTGGATTGTCGTATATCTAACTCTTGCACCCTTTTTAACCAAAATTTCAACAACTGCGGCGTGCAGAGAATCGGTTGTGTAAATTGGCGCGGTGCATCCTTCTATGTAGTGAACATAACTTCCTTCTTCGGCAATAATAAGTGTTCGTTCAAATTGACCCATCCGGGCAGCGTTAATCCTAAAATAAGCCTGCAGAGGGATTTTTACGTGAACGCCTTTTGGTACATACACGAAACTTCCACCAGACCAAACTGCGCTATTTAGTGCCGCAAATTTGTTATCGTGGGGAGGAATAACAGTACCAAAATATTCTTTAACAATATCCGGGTATTTCTGAAGTGCAGTATCGGTATCTGTAAAAATAACGCCCTGATTTTCCCACTCTTTTTTTAAGTTGTGGTAAATTACTTCGCTATCGTATTGAGCTCCAACTCCTGCCAAAAATTTTCGTTCGGCTTGGGGGATTCCAATTTTGTCGTATGTTTCTTTTACCTCAAGAGGAACATCATTCCAATCTCTGAATTTTTTTGCGCTAGGAGAAACGTAGTAATAAATATTATTAAAATCAATCCCTGATAAATCAGCCCCCCAAGAGGGAAGCATTTTTTCCTGGAAAATTTCCAGTGCTTTTAGCCTAAATTTCAACATCCAAGAAGGCTCGTTTTTAAAATGGGAAATTGCTTCAACAACTTTACGGCTTAAACCTTTTGGGGTTTTAAAAACAGGCTTTTCCGGCATGTGAAAGCCCATTTTGTAATTGTCTTTAATAATAGGTTGTGTATTTGTCATAAATTTGAAGCGTATTTTTCATATCCTGATTTTTCAACTTCTTCGGCTAATTTTGCACTGCCCGATTTAACAATCTTTCCTTTAACTAAGATATGGACAAAGTCCGGTTTTATGTAATGCAAAAGTCTTTGGTAATGAGTGATAAGTAAAAGCCCGAATTTATAATTTATATTTTGTATCGTATTGGCAATATAGCGCAAAGCATCTACGTCAAGGCCCGAATCCGGCTCGTCTAAAATTGCAAACTCCGGGTGTAAAAGAACCATTTGTAAAATTTCGGCCTTTTTTTTCTCCCCGCCGGAAAATCCTTCATTAAGTGACCTTTTAGTAATATCATCTCTAAATTTTAATTCTTTGGCAGATTCTGATAATTCATTCCTGAAAGCAATTGGTGACAGTTTTTTTTCTCCGCTTTTTTTATTTTCATTTATTGCCATACGCAGAAAACTTCCAAAGTTTACGCCTGTTACTTCAACAGGATACTGAAACCCCAAAAAAAGTCCTAATTTTGCCTTCTTGTCTGGAGTTAGGGGAGTGATGTTTGTCCCGTTAAGTTCAATTTTTCCATTTGTAATTAAATACCCCGGATGACCCATTAAAGCTTGAGCCAAAGTTGACTTCCCGCCGCCATTTGGGCCCATTATAGCGTGGATTTCCCCTTTTTTAACTGTCAAAGAAACCCCGCTTAGGATTTTTTTCCCGTCCTTTGTCTCCACGTATAAGTTTGTAATTACTAATGAATTTTTCATGATTTAACGAAATCATGCCGCGTAACCTCCATTGAAACGCGGCGCTATTTTTTGCTCCATTCTTTTTCAAGTTCATTGTTTATCTCATCAACCATCTCATCCAACTCCAGATCCGTCATTCCATGGACCTTAGCTCCTTGTTCTAAAGTATCTATATCACTGGCAATACAGCTTAGACAATGTAAGCCGTATTCGGCCAAAAGAGTAGCTGCTTTTGGACAATCCGCAGCAACATCTGCGAGAAGGGCAAATTTTGATAAAACATATGAACTCATATTTATAACTGTTTAATAGCAAGTATAGTTAAATGGCTAAAAACCATATAACCATTTTGCCGTTCAACCATTTTGTGGTTGGTTTCATGTACCTTTAATAAACTGTCCTTAAGTTTACCAAATATTGACGAGCTATTAAATACCTGATACAATTACATAAAGATGAAATCTTTAAATCTCGTTGTCCTTATTGTTGCTCGCTAAAGCGGGTTGCAGTTGCATGGACAACTCACACCCGCGAAAGCGGGTTTTTTTGTAGAAAAATGGATAAAAAACAAAAAAACATTCGACAGTCTCAAGGTAAGATAACAGGCAGTCAGGCACTTTTGGAATCTCTTGTAAGAGAAGGGGTTAGTGTTATTTTTGGATACCCTGGTGGTGCAATAATGCCTGTTTATGATGCTTTGTACAACTATAAAGATAAACTTAGGCATATTCTTGTAAGGCACGAGCAGGGAGCAGGGCACGCAGCAGAAGGATACGCCCGCGTAACCGGGCGACCGGGGGTTGCACTTGTTACATCCGGTCCTGGTGCAACAAATTTAGTTACTGCAATTGCAGACGCAATGATAGATTCTGTCCCAATTGTTTGTATAACAGGGCAGGTATCTATGAGCGTTTTGGGCACAGATGCATTCCAGGAAGTTGACGTAATTGGAGTGACCACTCCAATTACAAAATGGAATTATCAGGTTACAAAAGCTGAAGAAATCCCGGAAGTTATTGCGAAAGCTTTTTACATTGCAGGAACCGGTAGACCAGGACCAGTGGTAATTGATATAACCAAAAATGCACAGCAGGATTTAATGGAATTTTATTATCCTAAAAAAGTAGAAATTATCGGTTATCAACCAACCACTCAGCCAAATATAAAACAAATAAAGCTTGCCGCAGACTTAATAAACAAGGCAAAAAAGCCTTATATGTTTATTGGTCACGGAATTCTCATTTCCAATGCCACATCTGAGGTTATGGATTTGGTTGAAAAAACGGGTATGCCTGTTGCATCAACACTCCATGGATTGTCTGCAATTCCCGCAAACCATCCATTATACGCAGGAATGCTTGGAATGCACGGAAATTACGGGCCAAATATGTTAACGCAAGATGCAGATGTTATTTTGGCAGTTGGAATGCGCTTTGACGACAGGGTAACAGGAAGGCTTTCAGATTACGCTAAAAAAGCAAAAGTAATCCACATAGATATAGACCCGGCAGAATTAAATAAAAATGTTCAGGCATTTGTGCCGATAGTTTCTGATGCAAAACCGGCTCTTTCGGCTCTTATAAAATACGTTAATAAAAATACACATACAGCCTGGGTCAATGAATTTAAAAAAGCTGACAAAAAAGAAGAGGAAAAAGTACATATTCATGAGTTCAAAAACGATAAGGATGGAATAAAAATGGCACAAGTCATAAAAATGCTATCAAATAAAACCAAAGGAGACGCAATTATTGTTGCTGATGTTGGGCAGCACCAGATGAAGGCAGCAAGGTACTTCGAATATAAAAATCCACATTCGTATATAACTTCCGGTGGCGCAGGGACAATGGGATTTGCACTTCCTGCTTCAATGGGTGCAAAAGTTGCAGCGCCTAGAAAAGAGGTTATAGCAATAATTGGAGACGGTAGTTTCCAAATGACAATTCAGGAATTGGCAACAATTGCACAAGAAGGGCTTCCCGTTAAAGTAATTTTACTCAACAACAACTTTTTAGGAATGGTTAGGCAATGGCAGGAAATGTTTTACGAGAAACGTTATTCGTTTACAAACCTGAAAAACCCTGATTTTATAGCAGTTACCAAAGGCTTTGGTATAAAAGCAGAAAAAGTTATTGATATAAAAGATCTAAGTGCCGCAATGGACCGGATGCTTGATTCTAAAGAAGCATTTTTACTTGAAGTTGAAGTTAAAAAAGAAGAAAATGTTTTTCCAATGGTGCCAAGTGGGGCAGCGGTTCATGAGATACGGTTGGAATGAGATAATAGTAAGTAGTAAGTAGTGAGTAGTGAGTATTTTTGTTCCAAAACATACTACAAACTACTTCTGAAGTATCAAAGGTGTCTTTGGGATTTTAAGGAACAAAAATAAATATGGTAACTATTAGAACGTATACAATTATTATTTTTACAGAAAATAAACCAGGGGTATTAAACAGAATCTCCGATTTATTTTTGCGACGGAAAATCAATATAGAAAGTTTAACTGTTTCTGAAGTGCAAAAAGAAGGCGTTTCGAGATTTACCGTGGTTGTTAAAGTTGATAAAAACATGATTGAAAAAATTGTTAAGCAGCTTTACAGAATAATTGAAGTTTTGAAAGTCTTTGAAAATACAGATAGCGATTTAATCTTTAAAGAAATTGCTTTTTTTAAAGTCGCAACAAAAACCCCGGATCAACGGCACGAGATAGAAGATTTAGCCTATCTTTTTAGGGCCAGAATAAATTTTGTCGGAAATGATTTTGTGGTTATTGAAAAAACTGGTTCGGAAGAAGAAATTAATTCTTTATATGCACTTTTGCGGCCTTTTAACGTGCGGGAGTTTGTGCGTTCCGGAAGGATTGCGGTACTAAAAGAGGAAGCAAGATTTTCCGGTAAGTTTAATCCGACTCCAAAAGAGCCGGCAGACATGACTTTAAATATTGATGTTTCAGCAATCAAAAAAATGCAGCTTATGGCATGGGATACAAAGGGCACAATTTCTTTGGCTCAGGGAATTCCATCATTTAATTCTGCAAAACATATAAGAGACGCTGCAAAAAAGGCAATTGATGAAAATCTGGTAGATAAATATACGGCAGGTAATGGAATTATAGAACTTCGTGAAGCTATTGTTGAAAAACTTGCTAGGGATAACAAAATGAAAGTAACAACAGACCAGATTATTGTAGCCCACGGCGCAATTGAGGCGTTAATGGCTGTATTTATGGCGCTTCTTAATCCAAGTGACGAAGTTTTGGTTTTAACGCCTGATTATGCATCACACATTACCCAAACAAGAATTGCACGGCATGGCGGCAGGCCAATTTTTGTGCCTTTAACAGAAACAGAAAAGGGCTGGGTTTTAGAAGCAGAAAAACTTGAGGCGTCAATTACTCAAAATACAAAAGCAATTCTTATTTGTAATCCCTGCAATCCGACAGGTAAGGTTTATTCAATAGAAGAATTAAAAGAAGTTGCCAGAATTTCAAATAAATATAATCTTTTTATCATAACAGATGAAATCTACGAATACTTTACGTTTGACGGCAAAAAGCATATAAGTATTGGGAGTTTGCCGGAAGTTAAAGATAGGGTTATCTCTATTTTTGGGATTTCCAAATCATACGCAATGACGGGCTGGAGGATAGGTTATATTGTTGCAAATAAAAATCTTATTACTCAAATATTTAAAATTCATGATTCTCTAATAACTTGCCCAACGGCTGTTTCTCAATACGCTGCAATTGCCGCAATTAAAGGACGGCAAGATATAGTTGAAGAATACAAAAAAGCATTTGAAAAAAGGCGGGGAATTGTTGTGGAAGAGTTAAGTAAAACGAAAAAGTTGTTTTTGACCAGTAAACCGGAAGGTGCATATTATGCATTCCCGAAATTTGCCAAAGAAGTTGATGATTATGAAATAGCAGTCCGACTTATCAGGGAAGCAAAAGTAGCAGTTGTTCCGGGTAGTGCGTTTGGTCTGGGCGGAGAAAACCATATCAGGATTTCATATGGTGGAGATGAGGAAGAACTAAGAGAGGGAATGAGAAGAATTGTTAAGTTTGTTGAGAAGAATTGCTAATTGTAACAGGCTAAATACTAATATATAATTAAAATTATGAAAATGAATTTTGGAGGAGTTGAAGAAACAGTCGTAACTCGTGATGAATTTCCTTTGGAAAAAGCACGCAAAGTTTTAGAAAAAGAAACAATTGCTGTTATTGGATATGGTGTTCAAGGTCCGGCACAGGCACTTAATATGAGGGATAATGGTTTTAGCGTAATTGTTGGGCAACGAAAGGGTGGAAAAACATATCAAAAAGCAATTGACGATGGATGGGTTGAAGGAGAAACACTTTTTGATATAGAAGAAGCAGTTAAGAAAGGGACAATTATTTGTTATTTACTTTCCGATGCTGCGCAAATTGAGCTATGGCCAACTGTTAAAAAGCATTTAACAAAAGGAAAGACAATTTATTTCTCACATGGTTTTGCTGTTACTTTTAAGGACAAAACAGGAATTATCCCTCCAAAAGACGTAGATGTTATTTTGGTTGCCCCAAAAGGGTCAGGCCGCACGGTCAGAAAACATTTCCTTGAAGGCCGTGGAATTAATTCCAGTTTTGCTGTTTTTCAAGACGCAACAGGTAAGGCGCAGGAAAAAGTCAGGGCAATGGGAGTAGGCGTTGGCTCAGGATTTTTATTCCCGACAACATTCCAAAAAGAAGTATATTCCGATTTAACAGGAGAAAGAGGAGTTTTGCTTGGTGCAATTGCAGGGCTTATGGAAGCACAGTACAATTTACTTCGCAAACACGGTCATAACCCGTCTGAGGCATTTAATGAAACAGTTGAAGAAGCAACACAAAGTTTAATCCCACTTATTGGGGAAAACGGAATGGACTGGATGTTTGCATGTTGTTCAACGACAGCGCAAAGGGGAGCACTCGACTGGAAACCGAAATTCAAAAAAGCAGTAGAGCCGGTGTTTGACGAACTTTACAAAAGCGTAGAGTCAGGAAACGAAGCGGAAATAACAATTAAGGCAAATAGTAAACCCGACTACAGGGAAGGCCTTAAAAAAGAATTAGACGCGATGAAAAATAGTGAAATGTGGAAAACCGGAGCAAAGGTTCGTGAACTCAGACCGGAAAATCAAAAATAGTTGACGGATAAAGGATATTTTGCTAACATAGCTATATGAAATCGATTTTTGCAGGAATTATTAATATTATTACTACTCGCTAACGCGGGTTTGATTCCTGTGAAATCAACGCCCGCCAAGAAGCGGGTTTTTTTGTAGTTTATTCTCCATAGCTAAAGCTATGAAGGGTTCAGCCCTCATCGGGCTTGAAAAAATATGAAACAAAAAATAACCCAACGGCTGACTCAGGGTAAACAAAATATGAAAATAACTGTAAAAATGATTGAAGAAGCAAGAGAGCGGCTTGGAAAAGTTGTTGCAAAAACTCCTTTACAATATTCAAAACGCCTTTCGGAGAGATATGGTGCAAAAATATATTTAAAACGGGAAGACCTACAGGAAGTCCGTTCTTTCAAAATCCGCGGAGCCTACAATAAAATGTCCACCTTAACTCCTGAAGAAAAAAAACGCGGAGTTGTTTGTGCTTCTGCCGGAAACCATGCACAGGGAGTTGCTCTTTCATGTTCGCTCCTCAAAATTAATGGAGTTATATTTATGCCAACAATCACCCCTTTGCAAAAAATAGACAGAGTAAAACATTTTGGAGATGGTTTTGTAACGATTAAACTTGTCGGGACAACTTACGATGATGCAAGCATGGCATCAAAAGAATATTGTCACGAAAAAGATATGGTTTATGTTCATCCATTCAACGATCCTCTAACTGTTGCAGGTCAAGGGACAATCGGTAAAGAAATATACGAAGATATAGATGGGGATTTAGATGTTGTTGTTTGTGCAATTGGTGGTGGAGGATTAATTTCCGGGGTTTCTTCATACTTAAAACAAAAATCCGCTCCGCCAGCTGGCGGACGACGGACCAAAGTAAAAGTTTATGGAGCCGAGCCAATGGGTAGTCCTTCCATGGTTGAGTCTTTGAAAAAAGGAAAACCTGTAAAAATAGAAAAAATAGAGACATTTGTAGACGGAGCTGCTGTACAAATGCCAGGCGAGTTAACAGTTGAAATTTGCAAACAAAATGTGGAAGATATTTTTTTGGTGCCGGAGGGAAAGATTTGTACAACAATGGTTGAGCTTTACCAAAACGAAGGAATAATTGCAGAGCCGGCAGGAGCATTAAGTGTTTCTGCGCTTCACTTTCTTAAAGACAAAATAAAAGGGAAAACTGTTGTTTGCGTATTGAGTGGAGGGAATAATGATATTTTAAGATATCCCGAAGTTATGGAAAGAAGCTTGGTCTGGCAGGGGAGAAAACATTATTTTCTGGTTGAATTTGCACAAAAGCCCGGTCAACTTCGTAATTTTTTAGATAAAGCAATAGGACCAACTGATGATATTGTAAGATTTGAATATGTAAAGAGGACCAGTAAAGAAAAAGGGGCTGCGCTGGTTGGCATAGAACTTCAGAGTAAAGAAAATTTACAACCGCTTTTGGAAAAAATGAAAGAAATAGAATTAAAATTCAGAATACTTACACCTGATGATTTGTTGTACCAGTATTTGATATAATTTTATTGCTCACAAGTGCTAATTTTAAATGAAGAATAACAAAAATTGTGACTGCGAACATTGTGCATGTGATGATTCCGGAGAATCATCAGACACTTCTTTGCTCCGTCAAAAAAGCGCAACTCTCACAGGTAATCAGGAAGATAAAAAAAATTGGGCAAAAAGGGCTCCTGCCAGGGCGATGATGCGGGGCGTTGGTTTTAAAGACGAAGATTTTAAAAAGCCTCTTGTAACTCTTGCCGTCCCTTATACAAACATAACTCCTTGTAATGGCCATATAAGAGAATTGGGTGATATCTGTTTTGAGGAAATAGAAAAAAACGGGGGAAAACCCATTATATTTGGTACACCTGTTATTTCCGACGGGGAAACAATGGGAACAGAAGGAATGAAATATTCTTTGGTCTCCCGAGAGCTTATTGCGGATTGTATTGAAGCAATGCATGAAGGATACATGGCCGATGGAATTTTAACGCTTAGCGGTTGTGATAAAACAATTCCTGCCGCACTTATTCCTTTGGCGCGAAATAATAGCATTGGTCTTACTTTATACGGAGGAACAATTTTGCCTGGAAAACTGCACGGAAAAGATTTAACTGTCGTAAGTATTTTTGAAGCGGTTGGCCAGCATGCCGCGGGTAAAATTGATGACAAAGAGTTGTACGATGTTGAATGTAATAGTTGTCCTGGTAATGGAAGTTGTGGGGGAATGTATACCGCAAACACAATGGCACTGGCAATTGAAGCAATGGGAATGAGTATTCCAGGGAGTTCGAGTAACCCCGCGGTTGATACTCAAAATAAAGTATCCGCCTACAAAAGATTGGATTGCATAGATTCTGTTAAGGCTTTGTTTAATTTATTAAAAAGAGGAATCCATGCTCGGGATATTATGACCCGCGAAGCATTCGAGAATGCAATCACAATTATTATGGCTTTAAACGGATCAACAAACGCGATACTGCATTTACTTTCTCTTGCGCATGAAGCCAAGGTTAAATTATCTATAGATGATTTTGAAAGAATTGCCGCTAGAGTTCCGTTAATTGGAGATTTTAAACCATCTGGTAAATATGTTATGGAGGATTTATTTAAAATAGGAGGCAGTAAAATGGTTTTCAAACTTTTACTGGACGCTAGACTTTTGCATGGAGATTGTTTGACAGTAACCGGCAAAACATTGGCAGAAAACCTAAAAGACGCTCCGAGTTTTCCTAAAAACCAGGATATTATTTATACGCTTGAAAAACCCTTAGCACCTCCTGAACATCATTTGATAATAATGAGGGGAAATTTGGCGCCAGATGGGGCGGTTATGAAACTATCCGGTAAAGAAATAGAAGTGCATAATGGCAACGCACGCGTTTTTGAATCGGAAGAAAATGCACTTGACGCAATCTTGCAAGGAAAAATTAATAAAGGAGATGTTATTATCATCCGTTACGAAGGGCCAAAGGGAGGCCCTGGTATGCGGGAAATGTTGTCACCATCTTCTGCTTTAATGGGGGCAGGTCTTGGTAAAGATGTTGCGCTTATTACAGACGGCAGGTTTAGCGGCGGAACACACGGATTTATGATTGGGCATGTGACACCTGAGGCACAAGACGGAGGGGTTATAGCAGTTGTAGAAGAAGGAGATAAGATTGAAATCAGCAGGTCAAAACGTACAATAAATGTTTTACTCTCCGAAGAAGAAATTGCAAACAGGCTTTCCAAATGGAAGGCGCCAGAACCAAGGTATAAAAGGGGAATATTGGCAAAATACGCAAAACTTGTAAGCAGTGCATCTAAAGGTGCGGTAACTTCATAAATTATTCTTCGAACGAAGCGAGAAGTTCTCTCTTTGCTCGAACAATAAAATTTATGTCACTTATTTCCTGCAAAAATCTTACTCTTGAATTATCAGGCAAAACTCTTCTTAAAAATATCTCATTTGAATTGTTAGAAAGTGAAGATTTGGTTGTTTTTGGGCCAAATGGAGCAGGGAAAACGCTTTTACTAACTATTCTTTCCGGAAATTTAGAGCCGACCGAGGGAACCGTAGAAGTTTTTGGAAAAAATATTTATGCCAAAGACAGCCATGAAGTGAAGAAAAAAATAGGCTTTGTTAGCCCTAAGCTTTTTGAAGATTACGATTTTGAAAGTAAAGTTACAGATATTGTAATGTCGGGGTTCTTCGGTTCAATAGGGATTGCAAGTGACCCGACAAAAAATAACAATAAAATTGTTAGGGAATATATTAATAGAGTTATTCAGGAGAAATACAAAGGGAATGATATTGCTTTTGAGCTTTTGGAAAAATTGCATGTAACCTACCTTAGGGATAAAATATTTGGGCATTTGTCATATGGAGAAAAGGTTAGAGTTTTAATTGCGCGTTCTTTAATTAACAATCCGCCTCTTCTTATTTTAGACGAGCCGACAACCGGTTTGGATTTACAAATGAGAGGGGAATTTTACGGCGTTGTGGAAGAGCTCTCAAAATCATCCGAAATCATTTATGTAACACACCACTTGGAAGAAATTTTGCCGGAATTTTCAAAAATTTTAATGCTTAAAAAAGGAGAAATTTTTGGATTTGACACAAAAGAAAAACTATTAACAAATGAAAATCTTTCAAATCTTTTGGATGTTAAAATAAATGTGCATGAAAAAGATGGCCGCTACTTGGCTTGGTTTTAAAACAGTGATAAAATAGATTTATGAAATACATTCAATCAGATAAAGCACCGGCTGCAGTTGGACCGTACTCACAAGCAGTCGAGGCTAACGGATTTATTTTTTGTGCCGGGCAAATTGGCATTGATCCAAAAACAAATCTACTTGCGGATGGAATTGAAAACCAAATTAAACAAATTATGGCAAATATTTCTGCTGTTCTGGAAGCGGCAGGTTCGGATTTAACTAAAATTATAAAAACAACAATATTTATTACAAATATAGATGATTTTCCAAAAGTGAATGAAATTTACGGCCAGTACTTTACAGATCATAAACCGGCAAGGTCGACTGTGGATGTTGATAATCTTCCAAAGGGCGCACTTGTTGAAATAGAAGCAGTAGCTGTAGTTTCTGCATGAGTTCTTCAAACATTTTAATCTCAGCAAATAATATTACAATCCGCCTTCGCGACCATTTTTTATTTAACAACACTTCCTGGAAATTAAAAAAGGGAGAGCAATGGTTAATTGTTGGGGAAAATGGCAGCGGTAAAACTACATTTGCAAAAGCGTTGAGCGGCCTGTTGCCTCTTAAAACAGGGGAGATAATTCTTAATTTTATAAAAGGAAAGTATCCATATCCGCAGATAAATAAGGATAAAATTGCTTATGTTTCTTTTGACACCCAACAGCAGGTTCTTAAAAAAGACAGCTTAAAAAGGGATTTTGATGCGTTTGTTGGAATAGAAAGCATTGGCACAAAAGTGAGAGACTTTCTCGATAATGATGAAGATCTAATGATTTATGATGAAAACTTCAGTATAAATAGTTTCCTTGAACGCGAGCTTGCAACTCTATCAACAGGGGAGATGAGAAAGGTTTTTCTGGTGAAGGCAATAATGCAAGATCCGACCATCCTTATTTTAGATGAACCGTTTGACGGTTTGGATAAGTCTTCTAAAGAAGTTCTAATGAGAATGATAAAAAGAATAATGGAGAATGACACGAATATTATTCTTATTGTTCACAAATCAAATGAAATTCCGGAAGGAATAACACACATAATGGTGGTAAAAGATGGGCAAATAGTAAAGTCAGGTAGAAAAGAAGACATTTTTCAGAAAACTCAGCAAATCGGAAAACCAGAAAGTCAGAATGTCAGGAAATCTGATTTTTTGAAAATCAGACAATCAGACAATCAAAAATTTCCGAATATTACGGAAAAAGAAACCCTCATAGACATGCAAAATGTTACGGTTAAATATGGCAACAAAATTGTTTTAGATAACATAACTTGGCAATTAAAAGACGGAGAAAATTGGGCGATTCTTGGTCAAAATGGTGCCGGAAAATCAACACTTCTACAGCTAATAACAGGAGATCATCAACAACGTTTTGCAAACAATATTTCAATATTTGGTAAAAAAAAAGATGAAGGTATATCTATTTGGGATATAAAAAAGGCGATTGGAATTGTGTCTGCGGATTTAATGCTTAAACATGTTTACGAAATGAAAGCAGAAAGCGTTGTTCTATCAGGATTTTTTGATTCAATAGGGCTTTATAAAACCGCGAATCCGGAACAAAAAAATAAAGCCGGGGAGTGGATTAATAATTTAGGAATTCAGGATCTGGTAAAGAAAAACTATCAACAACTTTCCTTCGGGCAAAAGCGGCTAATTCTTATTGCCCGTGCGGTTGTAAAGTCTCCCAAAATTCTTGTTTTAGACGAACCCTGCCATGGGTTGGATACCCAAAACCGTAAGAAAGTTTTGGACATGATTGAAGAAATTGGGAATACTTCAACGAATCTACTTTTAGTAACCCATAATCCTGAAGAAATTGTTAATTCAATAACAAATGTTTTAGAATTGGAGAATGGGAAAGTAGTGAAGAAAGTACGGCTAAGATAGCGGAATTGATTTATTTTATATCCTATATTATAATACTTTGCTATGGCAAGGCCAGATATATCTAATTTTAGACAGTCTACTCAGGTAGAACTTGCAGGAAAGATAAACCGTTGCTTCATGCGTTCGGGACATCAGTTGCATCCTTTAGTTTTAAGGTCATTACAAAGAGTAGATAGAGCAGATTTTATTCCCGACGGTTTGGAAGAAGTTTCTATGTGGAGTGCTCATAAAAATAGAGTAATATCACTCGATTATCTAGCTTCCGGATCTTCAATGTCCCAACCATCTCTTGTTGCTCAAATGATAGACGTTTTACAAATACCAGATGCGTTTAAGAAAAAAAAAGTTTCTGTCTTGGAAATAGGAACAGGATCAGGTTATAACGCTGCGCTTATCTCCTCAATGAGCAAGAAGATTCATGTTGATACAGTTGATATTCACGATAATATTGTTGATCATGCAAGATCAAAGCTTGGTGGATACAAGAATGTCACGGTTTACAAAGGAGATAGAAATACAATTGGGATTCCTGGGAAAAAATTTGATTTTATTATTGTTACAGCATCCGTAAGTGAAATTCCACCAAGTTTAATAATCGACCAATTAGAAGTGGGGGGTAGAATGATTATTCCGGTATCAGTTGATCAAATTGCGCCAGGGTTTGAAGAATTACAGCTTGTTGAGAAGCTTTCGGAGTCAAATTTTAGAATACAAAAGCTTGGTTATGTTAGTTTCCTCCCGGTTATAAGTACAGATAGGGGAGGTTGGCTTCCAACTTTTGGAGACAGGTTTTTACCCTCAAGGAGACAACAAGCGTAATTTGTTACAATAGCAAAGTGAAACTTGCAAAAAAAATTTTTTCAATAATTCAAGGCGCATCACCATCTCTTAAAAAAAGACTTTTTTGGATTTTTGTTTTTTTAATTTCTTTCAATTTAATAGTTTGGATAATAACTTTTTTTCTTTGGCAAAAATTTCCTGTTTTTCTGGGTTTGGTTGTTCTTTCATATGGCTTAGGTTTAAGGCACGGGGTCGATGCAGACCATATCGCGGCAATAGATAATACAACCAGAAAGCTTATGAGTGAGGGAAAAAAGCCTGTTGGTGTTGGATTGTTTTTTTCATTAGGGCATTCAACAATAGTTATTCTTCTTTCGTTACTTCTTGGAGTATCTGCCGCGTATATAAAAAACAATATTACATTTTTAGAAGGTACTGGGGCGATTGTCGGCACACTTATTTCCAGTCTTTTTCTTTTGACAATTGGTTTAATAAACCTCAGTACGCTTGTGAATATTTTTAAAGTATGGAAAAAAGTGATATCCGGGCAAAAAAAGAATGACGCCAAAGTACATGACCATTTGCAGCAATTTGGAATTCTAACAAAATTATTAAAGCCGGTTTTGAAGGTAGTTACAAAATCATGGCATATGTATATTGTGGGACTCTTATTTGGTCTTGGTTTTGATACCGCAACAGAAGTTGGTCTTTTGAGTATTACCGCTATTTCTGCCAACAAGGGAATTCCTCTTTGGGAAATAATGATTTTGCCAATGGCATTTACAGCAGGAATGTCTCTTATTGACAGTTTGGATGGAATTTTAATGCTTGGTGCATACGGTTGGGCATATGTAAAGCCAATCAGAAAACTTTATTACAACCTTAATATAACATTGATATCTGTGATAATAGCTCTTATTATCGGGGGAATAGAAGTTTTGCAGGTTATATCCTCTTACTTCAAAATCAATAATGTAATATTTAATCTTATCAAAAATGTTGATTTTGCAAAGCTGGGATATATTATTATCTTTGCTTTTATATTAAGTTGGGGATTGTCTTTTTTAATTTACAAAACAAAGAGGTACGATCTTCTCGACAAAAATAACGGCTCATCTCAGACAAAATACTCCAAAACGTAGAAAGAAATTCCGGAAATTATTGCCAACAGCCAAAAAAATATAAACGTGAATGTTATCACTCTGTGCTCTTTAAAATAATTCACTCCTTTTTTGTATTTTCTCCAGGCAGTAATCATAAAAGCAATCAGCAGTATAAACATAATAAGTGAAGTTATTCCATGAAGTGCGCCAAGCCAAATGTAAGGGTCAAGTTTATTTAACACTTGCTTATGCTGTGTTGCTCTTGTTGCCATATAGCTTACGTTAAAAAGAGTTTCATAAATTAGGGCAAAAAAGGTTGTTTTAACAGGGAATTTATTTTTTTTGTAGCCTGAGTAAAATATGTACAGAATTAAACTGGTTATTATTATTTCTGTACAGAGAGTAATCGTACTGTAAAGCGGAGCATCAGGGAGTTTCATATTAATCTTCTATTTCTTCCAAATTATGGGAAATCTTTTTCTCGTCAAGCTCATTTCTGAATATTTTAATTTTTTTATCTGTTGTAAAAATTGTAAAAACAACATGGCCATCGTGCGATTCATCTGCGTGGTATTTTATAAAATTGTTCTGCATAATTTTTTCCGCATCAAAGCCTAATTTTTTTGGAATATCCAGCGTAAAAGTATTTGTTTTTAATCCCAAAGAGCCTTTAAATGCTGCAATCGGTTCCAAAAGCAAAATAAAAAGTGTTGCTAAAATTGATGATGCATAAAAGCCAGACCCAATGCCGATTCCAATTGCTGCCGTTAGCCAAAGAGTTGCCGCGGTTGTGACACCGTTTATGCGGTTAGTGGTTTTTAAAATGACTCCTGCACCAACAAAACCTATTCCTGTTACAATTTGGGCCATAAGTTGTTCGGGTTGTGGATTAAGTGTTGGGAAAATTGTTGCCAAATGGATAGAAATTCCGGCAAGAAGGGCAGATCCAACACAAATTAGCATTTGGGTGCGCATGCCGGCAGGTTTGCCGCTGCGATCTCTCTCGTAGCCAATTACAAGGCCAATAAAAAAAGCTATGATTAGTTTTACGAGAAGTGCCTGTTCAAAAAGCGGGACTATAGAATTAGGGAACATATATCTAGAATAACTAACAATTTAATAAATCTCAAGGGATGGATTAATGAAAGAGCGGAAAGATCAGTAGAAGGGGAGAGAATCGATTCCCAGAGGTTTTGTCCCAGAAGTATCTTAGCAGGGTTGTCAGGATTCGAACCCGAAAAAGCTGCTTTGTCCCAGAAATTCTT
This sequence comes from Candidatus Microgenomates bacterium, assembly GCA_025451195.1. Lineage (GTDB taxonomy): Bacteria > Patescibacteriota > Microgenomatia > Levybacterales > UBA12049 > JANWKV01. The sequence continues at coordinate 22,965 of JANWKV010000033.1, forward strand.
GCAGGGGCGGAGTGAATCGAACACTCAGTTGCGGTTTTGGAGACCGCTGGTTTACCGTTAACCGACGCCCCCTGGTTAAATCCCAATAATTATACGTCATTTAACGCTTAATTGGAAATCAAAAAATCTTGATTTGTTTAATAAAACAGGGGATTATTTTAACTTTTCTGTCTCTTTGTGTTCGGTTACTTTTTTACAATGCTTACAATATTTTTTAAGCAATAATTTTTCCTCTGTGTTTATTTTGTTTCTCTGAGAAATATAATTCCTGTTTTTGCATACTTTGCAAACCAAGCCAACTTTGATTCTGTGCTCTGATTTTTTAGGCATTTTTTAGTCCTCCTTCCTTTCTAGAGCATTATTATAACATGATTGTCTAAAGAATTGAAGCTAGAATCTTTATATTGTACTTGCTCATACAGGCTTTGGTTTGATAAAATCAAATATACATTTCTATCCGCCGTCTTAGCTCAGTGGTAGACGCCGTAGGCGGCTGCTTGTAAACAGCAGTAATAAAATGGCGTCCAGTTAGGCTAAACAATAAATAGAGATATATTGCCGTCTTAGCTCAGTGGTAGAGCAGCTGTTTTGTAAACAGCAGGTCGTCAGTCCGAATCTGACAGACGGCTCAAAATCTAATGATAAATGATTAAGGGATTAGTTAATAAGAAATTAATAATTTATCGTTTATCCTTTATCATTGTTAGCTGGGTTCGCATAGCGGCAATTGCTTGTGGCTGTAGACCACACGGTCGAAAGGCCTTCGGGGGTTCGAGTCCCTCACCCAGCACTTCTCCAAGGGAGAATTGCGTAAGGTAGAATATTTAATTCTGCTTTCAAACGCCGGAGTGGCTCAGTGGTAGAGCAAGTCATTGGTAATGACTAGATCGCGGGTCCGATTCCCGCCTCCGGCTCCACAAAAAAACATCCTCATCCGCAAATTGCATAATTTAAATGCAAAAACGTCCTAAGATGTTCCAAAAACTGCCTTTTAAATAAATTCGCTCTTTCAAACCGAAACTGTTGGTAGTTTCCCTAAGATTAAACTAGGAAGGAACAATAGTAAACCACGGCCCACTATTATATTCCTCGTCGGCCGCCTTTTGGTAGCCTACCTCAAGGAAAATGGATTTGTAGAGAAAAATTATCCCCAACAATCTCAAGTTTCAAAGAGCATAGTTAGTATAACAAAGTGATAATTTATGTCAATGATTAGTTTAGCGGGAAAGGGAGTGATAAATAGACGTTGAAGCACCCAAAACCTGCAGGTTTTGTTTAACTGATACAACCAATGCCAGAATTAAGAGTGCAAGTCCAACGGTAATAATTGAGAAAGTCCAAGTAGATGTCCAAGGGGATTTTTTTGTGCTGGTTTTTCTTATATGCGTATGCGCGTGTTTTTTAATTGATTTTCTTTTCATACTCTAAAATAATTATGAATGATTTTATAATAAATTGTCAATAGACCTAAACTCCAAGAACTCCTTTGGCAAATGAAAAAAGAGTGAAGATAACGTTTTCAAGAGAAAATCCGCCAATTGGAAAGGCAAGTAAAATTAGCAGAATAAAAATTCCAATTTGCCCGAGAGACAGGAATGCATTTGCTTCTTTTTCCGGAAGGAAAAGAGCGAAAATTTTTGATCCGTCTAATGGGGGAATAGGAAGCAAGTTAAATATGGCAAGAAGTAAATTGTAGTTTACAATCATTGTTAGTAAGCCTTGTAAAATTAACACAAAAAAAGAATATTGTCCAAAACCTATAAAATCTATTACTTTTAAAAGAAGAGTGGCAACAATAGCCAGTAAAACATTTGTCAAAGGTCCAGCCAGGCTTACAAGCGCCATGTCTTTTCTTCCGTCTCTTAGATTAAACGGGTCAACCGGCACAGGTTTTGCTCCGCCGAAAATAATCGGGCTACCGGAAACAAATAACATTAACGGTAAAAGAATACTTAGAAAAGGATCAATATGTTTTCTTGGGTCAAGAGTTAATCTTCCCATAAGACGTGCGGTAGGGTCTCCAAGACGTTCTGCAACATAGCCATGTGCAATCTCATGAAGTATTGCCGAGAAGAGCAAAATAACAAGCCCAATGATTGCAAAAATTATATTCATATAATCCTTAACTCAAATTTGAAAATAGCGTATATATTGAATTTACCTTGTATTCCTACTCTCATTTTAGTATAATTGATTCCTTATGGCAATGAAGTGCATGAACTGCGGCAAAGGAGTAATGTTTGGACACAACGTTTCCCACGCCAAAAACAGAACAGCAAAGAAATTCAAGCCTAATCTTCATTCGGCAAGAATTATGGTCGGGTCACACATGAAAAAAATGAAGCTTTGCACAAAGTGTTTGAGGATACTCAAGAAAACAACAGGCCAAGCATCAGGTAAAAAATCTAATTCCCCAGAAGTTTCTCCAACTGCTCTTTAAGATTTGGATATCCGTTTAGAAAGTCTTTTTTTGTCATAGGTTTTTTACCTTCTGGTTGAAGAAGAATTCTGGAAGATCCTGAATCACCCCGAGAGTACTTGCTACTGCGTAGCGGCGCAAGTTCAGGATGACTGGAAGAGGGTAAAAATTTTACAGTTTTTTCCATGCCATTTATATCCATTTTTGTATAAACGCCGGGCCAGGGAAAATACGCCCTTATCATATGGTCTAATTTCTTTGGTTCAGGCAAATTTTTTATATCAAAAAATCCGTCCTTTTTTACCATTTGTTGTGTGTAGGTTGCTTTTGACTCGTCCTGTTTTTTTCTGTTTTGATGAAATTCTTCAAAACCTTTAAGAACATCTGTTAAAAGTTCTGCGCCAAGTGTGTTTAATTTAGTCAAAAGAGAATCGGTTGTGTCTGTTGGTGTTATGTCATATTCTTTTTGAGCCAAAATATCACCGGTATCCAAACCTTCTGCCATTTCCATTACAGTTACACCTGTTGTTTTTTCACCGCTTAAAATAAACGTTGGTGCAGGGGAGGGGCCGCGGTATTTTGGAAGAAGAGAATGGTGTATGTTTAGAGCAGAATTTTTAGGGAGTTCAAGCAGTTTTTTTGGCAAAAGAACACCATAGTCTGCAACAACCAAAAAATCAGGTTTATAATCAGTAATGTTTTCGATAATTCCGTCTGTTAGTTTATCTGCGGCAATTATCTGAATATTATTTTTTTTAGCCAAAAGTTTTACCGGGGTTGGTTTTAATTCTTTTTCTCTTCCAATTATTTTGTCTGCAACCGTTACAACTGCAGAAAGCCCGAAATTTTTAATTAAAGATTCTTCTACAATTGTAGAATATTTTGATGAGCCAAAAAAAATTATATTCACAAAATTATTTGGGTGACTTTTTGTTTGATATTTTTCCCCCGTGTCTAACATTATTAAGCCATAATTTCAGCGCTCTCAAATAAAATTCAGTTACCGGTCGCTGTGCATGCGCTAATTTTGCTTGTTGCCATGTCTTTGGCTTTTTCTCGGCATTCATAATTTTACAGTTCTATTAAATCAAATACTTCCTCACCCTTTTCATTTTTGCGGGATTTGTAGAGTTTTCCTTTTTGTTCCAAAACCCTTTTTGGGAATAATATTCCCTGTAGATGATCGAATTCATGTTGAATAATTGTTGCAAAAAATCCACTATATGTTTTTGTGCGTTTTTTACCTTTTTCATCTGTAAATTCAATTTTTGCTTTTGGAAAGCGTTTTACAGTGCCCCAAATATCTTTTAGGGATAAACATCCTTCAAGCCTTGAATTTTTTTTGGGCATTTTTTTTAACTCCGCATCTCCAATAAGTGTTACTTTTGGATTAATAAAAATTGAAAACGGTGCAGTTTTATTTTCCTTAATAATAAAAATTTGCAGTGATTTTCCAACCTGGGGAGCAGCGAGTCCTATTCCTTCCGGATCCTTTGTATTCATTAAAGTGACTTTCATATCTTCGATAAGAGATAATATTGCGTCGTTTATTTGGGAAATAGATTTGGCAACGGATGATAAAACCGGACTTGGTGCCTGAACAATTTCCATGAGGCTATTATAGCAAACTATTTTTTACTTTTCCCCCCAGGATTTTAGGGCGCTTTTAACAGCGCTGTCGTTTGGAACAAGGTTTTCTAATATATAGTGCATTGTGTTAACCGCTTCCTTTTCTTCCTGGGGGTTTTTCACTAAATTATTTTTATCAACAGCCTGACTTCTGAGCATTAATCCCAATGCATAATAAGCATCTCTGTAGTCGGGTTTAAGCTTCACGGTTTCCTGTAATATTGAAATTGCTTTGTCTATTTGATTGCTTTCTTGTGCATACAAAAGTCCTCTGTTGTAATCTATTTTTGCATCTGTTGGTGCTAAGCTGTGCGCTTTATCTATTGCGTCTATCGCGGGTTGTAAAAACTGCGCATTTGCCTGAGTGAATGTATACATGATTCTCACTCTTGTTTTCCAAAAAACCAGATAATTTGGATGATTTGTTGTTACATCATCACTTGCAGCAATTGCTTCCTGGACAAGTTTGCTTGCGTTTGTCGCATCTTTTTGTTGAGCAAAAGCGATTGCAAGATTAGCATCGTTTATTGACATTTCGTCTCTAAAAACTGGTTCGTCCGGTCTTGCTTCTACCGCTTTATGGATTGGGTTGTATGCCATCTGGTACTGCCCGACTTTATCCAGATTACTCGCGTAGCCGTATTCTCTGTCAGCCTGCCAGAATACCAAAAGCATATAAATAAGATAGATGCCAATTATGCACATAACGCTTATTCCAATTTTTTGCCCGTAACCAATTTCAATATTGCTGGAATTTGCAGTTGGGAAAATAATGGCATTTTGTTGATTTAGATAGTCATTAATAAAAAGAACAAGAAGGGGAATTATAAAAAGATAAATATTAACAATTACAACAGAGAATCCAAAAAAATTGGAAATTAAAATAGTTAAAAATGCGGTAATAAGGGAAAGCGACAAAAGCTTGTCATCTACAATTTTGCTTATATTTTCTTTTTTCTCCGGAGTTTTTCTGGAGAATAAATAAAAATCCTTAGTGAATAAATATAAAAATAATCCAATAAAACTGAGATATGTAAGCAGTCCAAAAGCCCCTGTTGTTGCGAGATAATTCAGATATTCATTGTGAGCCTTGTTATAAAGATAATCCCATTCGGATGTTAAATTATGTCCTGCCGGCCTGTATTGATAATAAGCAAAAGCAAATGTTTCAACTCCTGTCCCAAAAATCGGATTATGAAGCCATGCCTTAATTGCCCCCTGCCATACAAAAGCGCGGATTTTGCCGGAGTCTGTTCCGCCCAATTCTCCAAGAGGAATAATCTTATTTGCAGGAGGACTCTCAACAGGTTTTGTCCCGTAGGTTTTAGAACCGGAGGCAATTTTCTGATTGATAAAATTTGCAATTCCCGAGTAAGCAAATTTATTAATCTGTTGTATTGGGGAGCCGATAAAAAATGTTATGAGAAAAAGAGAAAGCGCAAATAGTCCAACGTGTTTTAGTTTTTTAATACTCTCTTTGGAAAGAAGTATATATCCCAAAAAGAAAAAAACCAAAGAAATTCCAAGAGCAATAAATCCGCCTTTTGATTCGGTATAAATAAAATCAAGATAGAAAAGTAAGGTCAGCAGAAAATAATACACGGAAGAAACCACTTTTCCTTTTTTTGCTTTTGCAAGAGAAAAGTACATGCTTATTGGAATAAGAATGCAAAGGTAGGCTGACAGCCAGTCCGGCTGACCCATCGTTGAGAAAATTCTAACTTTTGGCTGGAATGCATCGGTCCAGCAGGAAACATCTAAATTTCCCCTAAACAAAAGACACGTGGGGTCATAACCAAAATGGGAGGGAAGTCCCCATAAAGAAACAATAAGTCCGGATACAAGACTGATTTTTAAAATCCTTATAATTGTTTTTTTGACTTCGGTTATATTTGTCGCGAAAGCGTAATAAAGAAAAATATAGGTAATTGTGGAAAGAAGTCCACCGTTAAATCTTGAGTAGTATCCCCACCATGAAACGTGCCTATCTAAAGAAAAAATTGTCGAAATTATTTGGGATAACAAAAAAAGCAAAAGGGGAATATCAAGAATCGTCCGCTGAATTTTAAATTGTCTAAGGGCAATCATTTTTGATGTCCACATAACTCCTATGATTATTGCCAAAATAAAGGTAAGCCACATTTTGTTAAATTCAAAGAGTTCGGAAGTGTCACCCCAAAAAATAATAGGAACAAGAAGAAAAATTAAATAAAAAGACCAACGGATAACGATATTACAAAATGAAACAAAACGCATAATGCTAACAAAAATCATCGTAGCATATTGGAAATGTGCGGGCAAGATGGTATCATACGTAAATATCAAATCACAAATTACAAATCCCAAATAATTCTTAAACAAAAGTTCTTGCAATTCAAAAATAATTGATACTTGGAGCTTGGAATTTGAGATTTGGGATTTATCAATATGCTTTCTTTTTTTAATCAATTTTTTAGTTTTTTCAGTAGTGACATAGGAATTGACCTCGGTACCGCAAATACTCTGGTTTTTGTTAAGGGGAAAGGGATTATGATACGCGAGCCATCGGTAATTGCACGGCATAAAAAAACCAAGCAGGTTTTGGCAATCGGAAGTGAGGCAAAAAAAATGATTGGAAAAACCCCGGCAACAATTGAGACGGTAAGGCCTTTAAGAGGAGGAATAATTGCCGATTTTGATGCAACAGAAGTAATGATCTCCCACTATATTGAGGAAGTTCACCAGACTGTATCTGTTTTAAACAGGCCGTTTGTTCACCCAAAAGTTGTGATAGGTATTCCCTCAAGCGTTACGGAAGTACAACGCCGCGCGGTTTGGGAAGCGGCACTTGGAGCCGGCGCAAGAGAGGCATATTTAATTGAAGAATCGATGGCTGCTGCAATTGGGGCAGGTGTAAGCGTTTTTTCTCCAACAGGAATTATGATGGTTGATGTTGGCGGGGGGACAACAGAGATTGCAGTTATTTCTCTTGGTGGAATTGTTGTCAATAAATCTTTAAGAATTGCAGGAGACAATATGGACGAGGCAATAGTGCATTATATAAGACTTAGGCACGGACTTTTACTTGGGGAACGTACCGCCGAAGAGTTAAAAATAAAAATTGGCAGCGCTTACGAAGCAAGACCCACTCATTCCAAATTAAAAAGCGAGGAGGAAAAAGAAGCGGATAAAATGGCAATTGTCAGAGGACGCGATATAGAAACAGGGCTCCCAAAAAGTTTACGCATTTCCGAAGTTGAAGTTAGGGAAGCATTATCCCCTGTGCTTTCCCAAATTATAGAAGGTATAGCAGAAGTTGCGGAAGACGCGCCACCTGAGTTAACAGCGGATATTCTGGAACATGGAATTTTACTAACAGGCGGCGGGGCACTTTTGCCAGGATTTGACAGGCTAATTGTTGAAAGAACACATATTCCGGTTATTGTTGCCGAGGATCCATTAACTACTGTTGTGAGGGGGACAGGAAAAGTTTTGGAAGACAAAGAACTTCTATCGCGTGTTAAAGTGACCGGCGGACTGCAGTAAAAGTTATGGCAAAAAGGCAAATTCTTTTTCTTGTATTTATATTCTGCGCTATTGTTGCGTTTTTTACCCTTTTTTTTATTAGTGATAGCAGGGGTTATATCCAAACAGTATTTTCAGGTCCTCAAACTGTCCTTTTGCATCTTTTTCAGATTTTTAAAATTTCCGATGGAAAGACCCAGCAAGAAAATAAAGCTCTTACGCTGGAACTTGCAAAAATGAATTTAATAAAAGCTGACAATGCATCACTTCACGATCAGTTTTTAACGTCAAATCCTCCAAATAAAAATTTATTGCCCGCGCAAATTGTCGGAATGCCTTCATTTTTGCCCGGTATATCAATGCCGGAAGGATACATTCTGCATGCAGGTAAGAAAGAAAAGGTTTTTATAAATGCACCAATAATTTATAAAGATAATTTAATAGGTAAAGTTGTTAATTTGGAAGACCATTTTTCAAAAGTTATTCTTGTTTCAAATAAAAACATGTCTTTTTCAGGTAAAACAACAGATACCGGGGCAACGGGAATTATTAAGGGAACGGGAAATGGAACAATAATATTTGACAACGTATTGCTTTCCGATACTTTAAAGGTTGGGGATATTGTTGTGACAAGCGGAGAAGTAGACATAAACGGCAAAGGTTTTCCACCCGATCTTGTTGTTGGTAAAATTACATCGGTTGAAAAAAATCCAAGCAGCCTTTTTCAAAGAGCAAGTGTAGCGTCTCTTATAAATTTTAGTAAACTCACAAACGTTTTTGTTTTATTATCGGACTGATTATGGATAAGTTTTTTCTTGCAATATGTTTTTTTCTGGCGGTAATGCTTGAAACAACTGTAATTCAATTGCCGTTTGTACTGCTTTTACTTTTGGTTACAACAATATTTTATAGAACAGAATGGATTTTTATTGTCGGATTAATTTTGGGAATAATTATAGACGGATTAACTTTCAGACATCTTGGAGAAACAAGTTTATTTTATATTATTTTTTTACTGTTTGTCTTTCTGTACGAACAAAAATTTGAACTTAAGACAGTAGCCTTTGCCGCTCTCATGTCTTTTGTCGGGAGTTTTTTCTTTTTTCTAGTTTTTGGCTCACAAGTTTTTATCCTACAACTTATTGCCGCAACAATAATAGGATCATTGTTTTTTCTAGCATTTTCCAGAATAAAAACGCCCGTTGCCAAAAAATATAATGTTGAATGATATAATTAAGTTATGCTTGAAAAACCGGAGAACATAGAAATAAGTCTTCACAAGATATATGCGTTGGATGGATTGGAACTAGATGGAATATTGTTTGCCCCAAAAGAAAAAACAAATAAAATCATAATTCATATCCATGGAAAAGAAGGTCATTTTATTCAAAATCATTTTGTTACTTATATGGGGTACACATACCCTAATCATGGATTTTCCTTCTTAACTTTTAACAACAGAGGGCATGATTATATGGCAGATATGTTAAAAAAATCAGCAAATGGTTTTGAATGGACTACGCACGGTGCAGCATATGAACAAATAGAAGAAGCGCCTCTTGATATTAACGGAGTAATTGAATATGTATTTGGTTTGGGATATAAAGAGATAATTTTACAAGGTCATAGTTTGGGGCCTCATAAAATTTCTTATTATTTGGGAAATAATCCAAAACATGATATTTCGAAAGTTATATTAATTTCTACGGCAGATTTTAGGTTCTTATTGGAAACAACTGTGCCTGATTGGAGGGAGAATTCCAAAAAATCAAAAGAAATGATTGAAAACGGAAAAGGAAATGAACTTATGTCCGTTAAGCTCTGGAGTAATTCACCTGTTAGCGCAAAAACATTTTGGCATTATTCAAAGCCTGATTCAAACACATGGGTTTTTAATTTTAGTGTTCCAGAATTGCCCTTTAAATACTTTAATACGATTACAAAACCGATATTGGTTGTTTTGCCGGACGATGATTTTGGTAGTGGTACACCGGTTAATCAAGAAATAGAAATGCTTCATCAACAAACAATTAGTAAAGATTTAACATGTTTTGTCATAAAAAATGCAGTGCATAATTTTGCTTCAAAAGAAAAAGAATTGGTAGAAAAAATAACAGACTGGTTAAAAAGATATTAGATTTGATCTATTTCGTCAATTTAGCTATACTAAAATTGCTTTATGCCCACGTTTGATTTTAAAACGTATATTTCTCCTTTTACCTGGCGCTATGGATCTACAGAAATGCGCCAAATTTTTTCCGAACAACATAAATATGAGCTTTGGCGTAAGATTTGGGTAACAGTTGCGCAGGTTCAAAAAAATGCCGGACTTGTTTCTTTGGAGGAGCTTGAGGATTTGCAAAAAAATCAAAATGAAATCAACATCGAACGAATTCTGGAAATAGAAAAAGAAACAAAACACGATACAGTTGCGGCAATTAAAGAATTCGCAGAAAAAGCAAAAGTAGGCGGAGGGAAAATCCATCTAGGTCTTACAAGCATGGATGTTGTAGATAATACTCAAGCACTTCAAACAAAAGAAGCTCTGATTCTCGTTGAAAAAAATCTTAAGGAAGTTATGAAACTTTTTGCGCAAAAAGCAGAAGAGTTTGCAGAAACAGTTTGTTTGGGATACACGCACTTACAGCCGGCAGAACCGACAACAGTTGGATACAGAATAGCATTTTATTTACAAGATCTTTTAATAGACTACGAAACACTGCAATTTATAAAAAGTTTACCGTTTGGCAAAGGAATAAAAGGGGCGGTTGGGACTCAGGCAAGCTTTTCACAGCTCTATAAAAACAAAAATATAGAGCCTTTACAGATGGAAAAAGAAATTATGCAAATATTGGATATTAGGTCTGTAGATATATCTACTCAAGTTTACAGTAGAAAGATAGATTTTTTGGTTTTAACACTTTTGACAAGTATTTCAAGTTCTGTTGCAAAATTTGCTGCGGATTTAAGGATTTTACAATCACCAACAATTGGAGAGTGGTCCGAGCCGTTTGGAACAACCCAAGTTGGAAGTAGCGCGATGCCTTTTAAGAAAAACCCAATCAATAGTGAAAAGATTTGCAGTCTTTCCCGGATGATTGAAGGATATCCTCAAGTTGCGCTCCAAAATGCCAGCCATTCATATTTGGAAAGGACGCTTGATGATAGTGCAAACCGCCGCGTTATTATGCCGGAAGCATTTTTGGCAGTTGATGAAATATTGATGACAGCAAAAAAGATAATCAGTGGTTTGGTAATTAACAAAGAGAGAATTGCATACAATCTTTCTTTATATGCGCCATTTTTAGCGAGTGAATCAATTCTTATGGAATCGTCTAAAAAGGGAGCTGACAGACAGAAAATGCATGAAGTCCTAAGAGAAATTGCAATGAAGGCTTGGGCAGAAGTTGCTCAGGGCAAAGAAAATTCGATGAGTAGCATGCTTAAAGAAAGTCCGGATATAGTTAAGTATGTCTCTAAAGAAGATCTTGAAAAATTAATTGATGTAACATCTCATATAGGTACAGCAGTAAAAAGAGCTAAAGAAATTGCAAATAAAGTTAAACAGTTGTAATTCTCTGGACTATATTTAATACATCCATTGCACATCCCCAGGAGAGAGTGACACCAGCACCACCATGTCCATAGTTATGAATTACAACTTTGTCGTCATATTTTTCAGGTTCAATCCTTATTTTTTCTCTTGCAGGCCTAAGACCTACTTTTACTTCCATAATTTCAACATTTTTAAAATGTGGAAAAATTGCAGCACATTTTTTTAATATTTCTTTTGTGTCTTTTGGATCTTCCTTTAAATTCCAGTCATTTTTTTGTGCAGTGCCACCCAAAACAATATCATTAAGTCTTGGAATTATATAAGCCAGGCTATTTGGGCCCTCTTCTTCAAAAACAGAATAATCAAATCCATTGGGTTTAATTTTTACAATCTGTCCGCGCACAGGATAGACAGATTTATCATTAAATAATTCTCTTGAGCCAAGACCTGTACAATTAATTACAATTTTATTTTTTTCTAAAGCCTCTTTAATATTTTTAACTTCTTTTTTGATTATTTTTCCGCCCAATTTTTTAAACTTTCTAACCAAATAGTCCATATAGTGATCGGTATCCATTACGAGTCCGTCAATTTCATATCCGTCAATATAGTCTTTCGCCAGTCTTTTTTTAGAAATTCTTCTAAAACTTTTAACACCGGCTTTCCACCAGGGATCCTCTTTTTTGTCGGTAAAAAACTCTGTAACTATTGTTGTTTTACAACCGTGGTCAATATCTTTTAACACCTCTTTTTGAAAGAACTCTAAAGATTTTTTTGCCCAATTAGGTACCTTTTCCAAAGGCCCGCAAATAAAGGGGTACCAAACGGCGGCTGCTTTATTAGATGTTGTAAAGGGTGGTAAGTCTTTTGCCCAGATTGTTACCTTGAATCCATTTTTAAGAAGGAGAATTCCTGTAGAAAGGCCTGAAACTCCAGCTCCCAAAACCAAAATAGATGATTTTGCCATCCGAAGCTATTATATTAAAGCAAAAAAAGAATGCAAGAGGTTATTCAGAGATGAAATCGATAGAGTTTGTATCGGGTAAGTTTTTCTTTATAATTTCAGCATATTTTGAAGGATTTGGAATTGATTCAAGAATTATTGTTTCTTTAATTGCTGGGTTGAAAATATCAACATTCCCGTAATTAAAAATCCTTCCCAATAAATTTTGAGATAATTCAACTTCTTGAGTAAAATTACATAAGTAAATTTCTTCTTTTCTACTTATTATTCCATGCATATGTCTAATATCTTTTTTATTTATTTCATAGTGATTGGAAATCCATTTAATACCAATCGTTAGCATTAAAAAAAATTTTACAGAGTTTAGTATTACAAAAATAACAAAGTATAAGGGCATTAAATTAGTCTGTAAATTAAGGGGAAAATGAAGGTAAATTGGAGGTAATTTTACAAAAAGGTATAGACTGTCAAAGAAAATTTCTATAGCAACAAAACTTAAAATAATACAGTAAATGCTTTTTCTTAGAATTATCCTTTCCGGAGGGTCTCTTGAATCACCAAAATACCTTTCGCTTGATAGCGGATTTTTTATTCTAAAGCCATCCCTATTTAAGAAGCTCCTTCTGAATATTGTCGGCATATTTCTGATTCTAAAAACATAAAAGATAAATTCTTAAAATATGCCTATAACACTATTATACCACTCTTTGCAAGTTAAATATCCTTAAGTTTTCTAATTTAATCTGAAATATCTATTGACTTATGACTTATAGTATCTTAATATAAGAGATATGCCCAAAGATCCAACCCAAGGTAGAAAAAGTAAGGAGAAACAGCCAGGTAGGAATAGCCCGGATGTTAGATTGCTTAGTGGTTTATATTCTTCTGCTCAAAAAATCTCAACGGATTTTCCCAATACTTCTCGAAGGGAAAGAGATGATTTTTTGTCTAATTTTGAAGCAAATAAAGAAAGGATTAAATCTTTAATTGCTGACGATAGTCTTTACCCTTCGGCAATAATCGTGCTTGACGAAACATTTAGAGTAGCCGGAAAACTTTCAGTAAAAGACAGAAAAAAGCTTTTGGAAATAACAAGAGAAGTTGTTTTAGAGAGTTTGGGACATATAGAAAATCAAATTTCCAAGCCAGATGCGAATTTTTCCGAATCCAACAGATCAATAAAAGTTGTACTGGGAGCTGTAATTGGTGCGCAAAATACAGAAATTAATAGACTTATTACCTTTGGGCTTCATTATCAAAGTCAGATTGTCGGCAGAACCTCTCAGGAGCTTACTGCCATGGATATTGAAAGCAAATTCAGAGAAGTTTACGGTGAAGACGATTTTAAGCATAAGTTTGGAGCATTTGGCGCTGGAATAACAAGAGGACCTGTCCATGAAAGTCAGATGGTAGGAAGGGAAATTTTTAAAAGAACTGTTGGAGAAGGCTTAAACGACGGAGAATCCGTTATGGAATATTATAAGAGAGTTATTACTGCAAAAGGAATTGATGCAGATAAAGCAATTGCTTATTGGTCAAGAACAACAAGCAATCTTAATTTGGATGAAGATAAAGACAGGCTGACATTAAACGAAGCACAATTAATTCATTTCTTAGCCTTAACTTCTTTAGATTCAAAAAGAGACGGCAGTGCAAAACGTCTCGTAGATAATTTCGGTATTTATGATTTTGCACGTTATCCTGAAGAAGTTCTTTTAGATCAGGATGAAAGATCAGAATTAAACGACAGGCCTTATGTAGTCGCTGTTTTTGCAAGAGGAGACTGGAACAACGCATTTTTTTATAGAGACGAGCCTTATGTTTTGGACAACTTACACACTCAGCTTACAGCAGCAGGAGGTTTAAATAAGGGCAGCGGTTATGATTTAAGAATTATTGAAGTTGAAACAGGTGAAGATATGGTTGAGTCTCTAAAAAGATTTAACAGTAAATATTCCATAAATAGTACAAACAAAATAGCAGGAGCTTTAATTTTTGGTCACGGATCGGAAAGTTCATTAGAGCTAGGATTGGATGATCAAAAAAATGTTGCGCATTTATTACCAGAACATATAGAAGGCGTTAGAGATTATTTTATAACAGAACCTCCAATTGTTCTTATTTCTTGTAAAACAGGTCGGCCAAACGGAATAGGTCAAAGTTTGGCAAGCTCAAGCGCTGTTATTCTTAGGGCACCTGATGAAGATACAAATATTTATGCAATAAAAGTTACAGAATTTAAAAATTCCGGTCGCGAAAGAGGACCAAGATTACATTTTGATGTGACTTATTATTCTCCGTCAAGACAAAAATTATATATAAGCGGCAGAGAGGTTGACCTCGATAAAACTTTATCTGACTTAAACCTTTAGAAATGATTTAAATTTTTTCCTTGTTTTGTTACAATCTTTATGTTTAATGAATAAAAAAATTGGTATTGTTGGCGGGGGGCAGCTTGGTAGAATGCTTACTTTTGCCGCAAAAAAATTAGGGTTCAGTGTAATTATTTTAGACCCAACGCCAGACAGTCCTGCAGGACAAGTTGCAGACAGGCAAATTGTGGGTAGCTTTAAGGATGAAGAAAAAATTAAAGAGCTTGCAAAAGAGGTTGATTATTTAACATTTGAGATAGAACTGGCAAACGCAGATGTTTTGAACGAAATTTCCAAAAAAATACCTGTTAATCCTTCTGCAAAAACCCTAAATATTATTAAAGATAAGTTAAAGCAAAAAACATTTTTGCAAAGTAATGGTATTCCAACGGCTGATTTTGCGAAGGTTTTAGATAAAGGAGATGTTTTACGCCTTGTCAAAATGTTCGGCTTCCCGCTTTTATTAAAAGCAAGATTTGATGCATATGATGGAAGAGGAAATTTTTTAATAAAAAAAGAAGAAGATATTGATTGGGGTTTGGAAAAATTAGGTGGGCGAAAACTATATGTAGAAAAATTTGTACCTTTTGTTAAAGAGATTGCGGTTATGGTTGGTCGGAGCACAATTGGAGAAGTTATGGTTTATCCTGTTGTTGAAACTACGCACAAAAACAATATTTGCCATACTGTTGTTGTTCCGGCAGATGTAAGTGAAGAAGTTGGTAACAAAGCCAAGGTACTTGCTGCTTCTGTTATGGAACATTTGCAAGGAGCTGGAGTTTTTGGAATAGAAATGTTTCTGACAAAGGATGGAAAGGTTTTAATAAACGAAATTGCGCCACGTGTTCATAATTCGGGTCATTACACAATAGAAGCATGTGTTACTTCCCAATTTGAACAGCATATAAGGGCAATTACAGGTATGGAGCTTGGGAGTACAGATTTAATTGTCCCGGCAGCTGCAATGGTAAATATTTTAGGAGAACGGGAAGGACCATCAAAGCCAGAAGGAGTAGTAAAAGCTTCAGCAATGAAGGGAGTTGAAGTTCATATTTACGGAAAATCAGAAACAAAAATTGAGCGTAAGATGGGTCATATTACTGCAGTTGGAAAATCGGCAAAAGAAGCCTTAAAAAAAGCCCTTCTTGCAAGAAAGTACATCACAATTTAAAATTCGAAATCCAAATATCGAAATCCAAAACAATGTTTGAATGAAAGAAATAGCAAAACAATATGATCTTGAAGAAAGAACTATTATTTTTGCAAAAAATGTCAGAAGTTTTATCAAAAAAATTCCAAGAACAATATCAAATATTGAAGACGGAAAGCAAATAATAAGATCTTCGGGTTCTGTTGGCGCAAATTATATTGAAGCTAATGAGGCACAGTAAAAAAGATTTCATTTTTAGAATAAAAATTTGTAGAAAAGAATCTAAAGAGTCAAGATACTGGTTGCGACTGATCAATTCAAATGGTACTATTAATCAGGAAAAAGAACGAAACGAACTTATTCAGGAGTCGACAGAGCTTATGAATATTTTTGGAGCAATTATCAGAAAATCCGAATAGTTTTATAAATTAATATTTTTGAATTTGTTTCGTATTTCGTATTTTGATATTCGAGCTTATGAATAAACCGTTTGTTGGAATAATAATGGGATCCGACTCTGACCTTACAGTTATGCAAGACTCAGCAAAGATTTTAGATGAGTTTCAAATTCCTTACGAAATAACAGTAGTTAGCGCTCATAGAACTCCGGACAGAATGAATGAATATGCAAAATCCGCAGAAGAAAAGGGAATAAAAGTAATTATTGCGGGTGCAGGTGGAGCTGCACATTTACCCGGAATGACTGCGGCAAATACACACCTACCGGTAATTGGAGTCCCGATTAAAACAAAAACAATGAACGGGATTGATTCTGTTTTATCAATTGTTCAAATGCCTTTTGGTATTCCTGTTGCCACAGTTGCTGTAAATGGAGCCAAAAATGCAGGGCTTTTGGCAGTTTCAATTCTAGGTATATCAGATACAAATCTTTCAGAGAAATTAAAAGAGTACAAGAAGAGAATGGAAGAAACGGTTTTGGAAAAAGCAAAATCTTTGGAGGAAAAAGGATATGATAAGTACCTTGAAGAGAAATAATAGATGAAAGTTCTTCTGATTAAAAACATAACACGCGAGGCACCGGGTCTTGTCCGAGAAATTTTACACCAGAGAGAAATTCCATACGATATTGTTGATCTGAGTAAGGGAGAGATCTTTCCAAACCCCGTTTTGTATAACGCTGTTTTTGTTTTAGGCGGGCCGATGAGCGCAAATGATAAAACACCCAGAATGCAGCAGGAGCTTATTCAAATAAAAAAAGCGATTGATGCAAAGATTCCCTATTTTGGAATTTGTCTTGGTTTGCAAACACTGGTAAAATCCATTGGCGGAAAAGTTTTCACAAATGATATTGCCGAAATAGGCTGGAGAGACGAACAGGAAAACTTTTTTGAAATAGAGCTTACAATAGAAGGAACAAAAGATTCTATTTTTAATAATATTGCTTCACCTGCCAAAATTTTCCATCTGCATGGAGAAACTATTGGTTTAACAAACTCAATGAAACTTTTGGCGAGCGGAAGATATTGCGAAAATCAGGTAATCAAGATGGGGGAAAATGCTTACGGTTTTCAGGGACACATTGAATTAACGCCAGAACTTTTTGAAACATGGCTAAACGAAGATGAAGATTTAGGACAAATGGATACAGATAAATTAAGGCGCGACTTCGAAGCGGTCAGGACAGAATATGTGACAAATGGCCGACAAATAATTACTAATTTTCTGAAAATTGCAAAGCTTATATAAACCATTTTCATTCTGAGTTTATTTCAGGATCTCGCTTTGCTTAAGATTCCGAAACAAGTTTTGAATGACAAACAAAATATGATTACAGATAAACGAATTATTAAAGCAATACCTAATTTACTTAAAGGTATAGATATTCCAGATCTTGGAGAAAAACAAAGTGGTAAAGTAAGAGATTTTTATTTTAAAGACAATAAAAGAATCCTTATTACAACCGACAGACAATCGGCATTTGATGTTAATTTGGGGTTTGTCCCTTACAAAGGCGCAATATTGAATGAGTTATCTGCATTTTGGTTTAATGCAACCAAAAAGATTATAGCTAACCATATGATATCTACTCCGGATCCAAACGTGATGATTGGAAAAAATTGTCAGGGTATACCAATTGAAATGATAATCCGCGGTTACATAACAGGTAGTACAAATACATCTATTTGGTATTCATATAAAAAAGGAGAACGAAAAATTTACGGTCTTGATTTTCCCGATGGTCTTAAAAAAAACCAGAAACTAGAAAAACCTGTGATTACCCCAACAACTCACGGCGGAGGGAAAGGCGGGCATGACGATAGGGTAACAAGGGAAGAAATTTTAAAAAGCGGGATTGTGTCAAAAAAAATCTATGAGCAGATGGAAAAAGCGACTTATGCCCTTTACCAATTTGGGTCAAATATTGCGGGTAGCGCAGGTCTTATCATGCCGGATACGAAATATGAATTTGGTATTTTTGAAGATAAATTAATTTTAATGGACGAGTTGCATACGCCTGACGGATCACGTTTCTGGATTAAGAAAACATACAAGGAAAGGTTTAAAAAAGGTTTGGAGCCGGAAAATTTTGACAAAGAATTTATCAGGCTTTGGTATACAGACCGCATGGATCCTTATAAAACTAAACCTCCAGTGATGCCCCAAGAGCTTATGGTTGCGGCGTCCCGCAGATACATTGATGTTTACGAAAAACTGACTGGAAAAGAATTTAAAGTTTTTGATTATCCAATAGAAAATAGAATCAAAAAAAATCTTAAAAAAGCAGGCATTATTTAACAATGGTTTTCTTCATACAACTTGGGTATAATAGCTAAACTATGGGGAAACTAACCTATAAATCATCTGGTGTTAACTACGATAAGCTCGACGTCTTAAAAAGAGAAGCTCAAGTTGCCGCGGCACAAACATTTGGGATGCTTTCAAAAACAAACTTTTCGGAAAATAAAGATGCGCAGGGTGAGTCTGCTTTTGTAATCGACGTAAAAAATGCCCAATATGCTTTTGCGTTTGTTCAGGAGGGGCTTGGAACAAAAAATCTTGTGGCAGACGCCATGATGAAATATGAGGAAAAACCGTATTATGAGGCAATAGCCCAGGACACGGTTGCAATGATAGTTAATGATTTAATCACAGTTGGGGCCCGCCCAATAAGTATTACAGCATATTGGGCAATAGGGAGTGAAATTTGGCTAAATAATATTAAACGAAGAGAAGATTTAGTATCAGGTTGGAGAAATGCTTGTAAGATGTCAGGTGCAGCCTGGACAGGAGGAGAAACTCCGATTTTGTCGGGTATTATAGAGGAAAATGCAATAGATTTGGCAGGCGCAGCATTTGGAGTCATTGAGGACAAAAAAACACAACTTGTTTTGGGGCAAAATTTAAAAGAAGGGGATGCGATTATTTTATTGGAAAGTACGGGAATTCATGCAAATGGATTAACTCTGGCCCGAAAACTCGCAGGAAAAATTACCGGTGGATATATTGCAGATATTGGGAACGGAATAAGGTTTGGAGACGCTCTTTTGGTACCTACCCATATTTACTCGAGCATAATTGAGGATATTTTTTCTAAAAAACTCCCTGTTCATTATATGGTAAATATAACCGGACACGGATGGAGAAAAATAATGAGATATAAAAAAAGAGACTTTACTTACAGAATAACCAGTCTTCCAAAAGTTCCGCAGGTCTTGAAATTTATCCAAAAAGAGGCAGAACTTGATAACAGGGAAGCTTACGGAAATTTTAACATGGGAGCTGGGTTTGCCATTTTTGTACCTCAAAATTATGCCGGTGATATTATTAAAATTGCAAAGAAAAATAAAATAAATGCAATTAACGCAGGAGTTGTTGAAAAGGGAGAAAGGCAAGTTGTAATTGATCCACTAAAGTTAACTTTTAATTCCGAAAGTCTTCAAGTAAGATAAAATCAATTTTCATCAATCCACTTAGGAATTTGCGTTTGTAAGGCATCCATTTGTTGGAAAACATTAATTAAACAACTTGATAATTGCCTCTGGTAATCAATGCCTTGGGAATTAATTCCTCTTACAGGTCTTACAACAGAAAATCCATTCCCATTAGGTACGCCAATATATGCGGTATCTTCGAGTAAAATAAGAGCATTCCTTTCTCCCAATTCTTCGTCAGGTCCAGCTCCTCTAGGATTTTTTACCAAAACGCGAACATTTTCAAATTGAAAAGTTTGACCTTTATTATCAAACCATTCACCATCAATTTGCACTCTTGCTGTATAAGCAGATGCAGCGTGTAATCCCATGTACATAACTCTTTCTTGATTTATTACAGGTTTAACTCTTAACAAATTGGAAAATAATACTTCTGCGTTGGCACAAGTTGGATGTGAATAATAATTTCTCATTTCCGGCGCGTTAGGTATGGTATTCAAAAAACTATGTAACCGTTCTCTTCTAATTGCTGCCATAATTATAGGATTATAATGTAATTGCAAAATTTTTACAAATAAGTAAATTATTGTATGTTATACTGGTACATAAAATTCCCATATGAAAAAAGTTAAAGTTGGTGCTGCGTTTTCGGATTTTGTATATAAAGAGGATCCTATTTTAAAAAAAATAAGGAAGAATAAAGTCCTAAGAGATGACGAAGTAAAAACACGTACGTTCTTTTTCCCAATCCTTTTTTTAATTTGTTGTTTTATACTTCTGGGCAGACTTTTTTACACACAGGTAATTGCCGGCAGCAATTATCGCGCACTTTCAGATACAAACAGAACCCGTACAGAGGTTATACATGCTCCAAGGGGTATTATTTTTGACAGAAACGGAAAACCTCTTGTCTATAATATGCCTGGATTTAGGGAAGAAAAAAATGGAAAAACAACTTTTATAGACCAAAAAAAGGCACTTAGTATTTTAGCAAGCGGAAATACAAATTTAGAAATAGATAGCCTTAGAGATTATCCTTATAATGACGAGTTTACTCATGTTGTAGGATATGTTGGTCAAATTTCTCAAGACGAATTAAAAATGCCCGATTTTGCAGGATACTCCTCGCAGGATGTTGTTGGGAAAATGGGTATTGAGCAGGAATACGAAAAATATTTAAAAGGAGCAGACGGAAAAAAACTTTTAGAAGTTAACGCAAATGGTGTAGTTGTTAGAACTCTTGGGCAAACAGATCCTATACCAGGTCAGAATATTACCATTACAATAGATTCGGACTTGCAAAAATCAGCATACGACGCAATGAATGGAGTTAGCAAAGGAGCGGTAATTGTCAGTAAGCCAGATGGAGAGATTTTGGCAATGGTTTCAAAGCCTTCATTTGACCCCAATCTTTTTACACAAGGAAAATATTACGATCAAGCAGTCGGAAGTTATAAAACAGTAGAAGAGGTTTTGGATGATTCTCAAAACCAGCCGCTTTTAAATAGGGCAATCACAGGCGTTTACCCCCCCGGGTCTACTTTTAAACTTGTTGTTGCTGCAGCCGGGCTTGAAACTAAAAAAATTGATAAAAACTTTACATTAGAAGACACCGGAATTTTGCGGGTCGGTAACTTTTCTTTTTCCAACTGGTATTTTTCCCAATACGGAAAAACAGACGGACTTATAAATGTTGTAACTGCGATAAAACGTTCGAATGATATTTTTTTCTACAAACTTGCCGAAACTTTAGGGGTTGACGAAATCTCTTCCGTTGCAAAAAATTTTGGAGTCGGACAAAAATCTGGAATAGATTTGGAGGGCGAACAACCGGGACTTCTTCCAACAAAAGAATGGAAACAAAAAACGCTGAATGAACAATGGTATTTGGGAGACGATTACCATTACGGAATAGGACAGGGATTTTTGTTAACAACTCCTCTTCAGGTTAACGATTGGACACAAGCAATCGCAAATGGCGGGACGTTTTACCAACCGCATTTGCTTAAAAATCAAAAACCGGAAATTAAAAATCAAAATTTGCTAACCAGGGAAAATTTTGAATTAATCAGGCAGGGAATGGTTGAAGCGTGCAATACAGGCGGGGTTGCATGGCCTTTGTTTGGGTTTAAAGTAGCAAATACTACTCTACAAGTAGACGGAAAAAACTTTTTAGAAATTCCCGCGAGCATGTCTGCCTCCCAGAAAGAAGTTGGAGTTTCGATAGCTTGTAAAACCGGTACCGCCCAACATGGAGACGAAGAAACGCTTCCTCATGCGTGGGTTACTCTTTTTGCCCCTGCTTACAATCCGGAAATTGTTGTAACAGTTTTGGTTGAAAGTAGCGGCGAAGGTTCAAATGTTGCAGCCCCGATTGCCAAAAAAATATTAAGTGACTATTTTACAAAAAAGAATTAATAGATTTTATACGGGGAAACAGTCGGGCTTTCGTACATTATTGCATTCTGTTTTACCGAGGGAGTTGGGCTAATTAAATTTCGGTAGTTTCCTATCATATGTTCGTTGTGAATCTGTTTAACCTCTTTTACAACAAAAAGTAAAATTAATCCAACAAATAGAATAGAAATTATAAGAGGCAAAGAGATAATAAGTTTAACCCAAACAGGCCATGACCGCATCCATGCCCACATAAAAATAATTCCAACTGGATAAATAAAAATTAAAAGAAGAATAGTTACAATCATTTGGGTGTCGTAGGTAGGACCCATAGATGATATAATTTTAGGTCTGGTTACTTTTTCTTTTCGTTTTTCATTTTTCGCTTTACGCTTTTTCTGTGGCATATAGACAGTGTTGCATGTCTTTTTTGTTGTTGTCAAGTGAAGCAAAATCCTGACAAGAAAATTTCTATAGATTATCATTAAGTTATGGAAGAAAAATATTATTGGTTGGGGTTTTCTTATTTTTCCGGAGTCGGGCCAAAGAGGTTTAAACTTTTACTTTCTGAATTTAAATCGGCAAAAAATGCCTGGAACGCGAATAAGGAGGATTTAGCCTTTGTAATTGGAGAATTGTACGCTGATAATTTTATTCAATTTAAAAAAAATTTTTCTTTTCAAAAAGAAACAGAGTTATTAAAAAGAAAAAAAATTGAATTCATTACGTTGCAGGAAAAAGAATATCCGCAACTTCTCAAAAAAAATCAAAATTCACCTTTTTTACTGTATGTAATGGGAAATATTTCAATTCTAAACAGGTCAAAAACAATTGCGGTTGTCGGTACCAGGAAAATCACACAATACGGAAAAGATATTACGAGAATGTTAACCCAAGGTCTTGTAGAAAACGGATTTGTTATTGTTTCGGGATTAGCATTTGGAGTAGATGCTAATGCTCACTTAACAACTTTGGAAAATAACGGGGAAACAATTGCCGTTTTGGGATGTGGGGTTGATTGCTGTGCTCCTGTAAATAATCAGTATATATACGACCAAATACTTGACAGAGGTGGTACAATTGTTTCATCATTTCGTCCCGGTGAAAAGGCAACGAAAGGATCTTTTCCTGCAAGGAATGCAATTATCGCGGGACTTTCTTTGGGCGTTTTGGTAACAGAAGGAGCAGCAGACAGCGGATCTTTAATTACGGCACGTGATGCGCAAAAATTAGAAAGGCCTATTTTTGCAGTACCCGGGCCAATTACAAGCAGTCTTTCAAAAGGGTCAAACAGTTTGTTGCAAAAAGGGGCAATAGCGGTAATCAGTGCAGACGATATTCTAAAATCTTTAAATATTCAAAAGATTAAGATAAATCAAAAATCCGTTGAGGCGGGTATTGCTGGTTCGTACGATGAAATTATTATTATAAATGCTTTGAAATCCGGACCCTTGCATTTTGATGAGATCGTAAGGAAACTAGGAAAAGAGACAAAACTTGTTAGCGGATTATTAAGCTTGATGGAAATAAAAGGATATATTTCTTTAAATAGGGATGGAAAATACTATAAAAATTGATCTATAGAATTTAATTTCATATAATTTGTGGATGATTGACAGATTAAAGCGAGGATTGGATCTTTATCTACGCAGGAAAAATACGATTGTTGTAAAAGGTTTACGAAGAATTTCTTCAGAAGAAGGAGAGCATTATAGAAGTAGTCAATTGAAGAGAGCAATGGATATAGGAATAGCCCTCCCTTTATGGATGGTTACACTTCCTGTTCAAGGTATAGCCCGGGGTCTTGTTTGGCTTGAAGATAATGGGAAAACTACCTATATTGACTCAAACCGTTTTGCTTTAAGCAACGAAGATGCAAGAAGCATTCTTCCTGTAAGAAAAATAAGATCAATGAAAATTAACGCTGATAGCTTGCAAGTTCCAATAAATCTAAGAAATACTCAGAAAGATTCTCGTCTAACAAAAGTGGGGAAAATTATTCGTAGACTTAATATTGATGAGTTGCCGCAGCTTTGGCAGGTGGTTAGAGGACAAATGACATTAATCGGACCAAGAGCTGTAAGAGAAGATGAAATTTATGGTTCTGATGGTTCTTCTGGTATTACAGATCATCCGTCATTCAAGGATTGGGAAATAGCCTATCAGGGAAGGCCTGGAATATTAGATCCTAGAGCTGCTATCTATGGAAGAGATAGAAAGGGAGGAGAAATTAGACTCAGAGTTAATGCAGATATATTTTATGCAAAAAAAGCGAGTTTGGGTTTAGATTTGTACCTTTTAACAAGATTCTTACTTGGAATTAGGAGAAGAAGATATCGCAGTATTTAGGTTTAATACTTGACAAGCTTGATAGTATATAAAGGATAATGGTTTAATACAATTTTATGAAATTAGTTATTGTTGAATCTCCAACCAAAGCAAGGACTATTAGCAAATTTTTAGGCAGTGATTACGAAATCAAAGCCTCTATGGGGCATGTCTTGGATTTGCCAAAATCTACTTTAGGAGTTGACGTTGATCATAATTTTACACCCCAGTTTGAAATGCCGCCTGATAAAAAAAGCACAATAGATCAGTTGAAAAAACTTGCAAAAAGTGCGAAAGAAATTATTCTTGCAACAGACCCAGACCGCGAAGGAGAAGCAATCTCATCCCACATTCAGGATGTTTTATCTGAAGGTAAAAACAATAAAGAAAAGTTTTCAAGAATAGTTTTCCACGAAATCACAAAAGAAGCAATAGAAGAAGCCCTAAAAAATCCGGGCAAGGTAAACGAACATTTGGTTAACGCACAAACCGCAAGACGTATTTTAGATAGATTGGTTGGTTACAAACTGTCCCCAATTCTTTGGCAAAAAGTTAGAAGAGGTTTATCCGCGGGGCGCGTTCAGTCTGTTGCACTTAGACTTATTGTGGAGAGGGAAAGGGAAGTGGAGAAATTTAAAAAAGAAGATTACTGGACAGTTATTGTTTCGCTTTCAAAAAAATCGCCTGCCAGCCCGACTGGTGTGCAGAGCGAAGCGTCCGGGGAGCTAAATGATGAAGGGCAGGGGGTAGATTTTGAATTGACCGAAATTAATAATAAAAGAATCGAACTTCAAAATAGTTTTCAGCTATATGATGGCAAATACACAATTACTAAGACGACTATAGATTCAGAAGAAAAAGCAAGAAACACAGAAGAAGACCTTCATAAAAAAACTTTTACAGTTGCCGATGTTTCAAAAAAAGAAACAAAAAGAAGTCCGCAGCCGCCATTTACCACATCTACTCTTCAACAAGAAGCGGCCAGGCGTTTTGGATTTTCCGGCAAACGGACAATGAGTCTGGCGCAAAAACTTTATGAAGAAGGGTATATAACATATCACCGTACAGATTCGGTTAATTTATCATCTGCTGCAATTTACCAAATGCGAAGTTTTGTTGAGAAAGAGTTCGGTAAAAAATACATTCCTGAGGCGCAGCGGATTTATTCCACAAAACAAAAATTGGCTCAAGAAGCACATGAGGCAATAAGACCAACTAAAGCTCACACAACGCCACAAATTGTAAGTGCCGATTTAGGAGCATCTTATGCAAGGGTATATGAGCTTATTTGGAGAAGGGCAATTTCTTCCCAAATGTCAGATGCTCTTATAGAGTCAACGTCTGTTACCGTTTTCGCAACGGGTAATTCGAGTTCGGAATATAAACTTAAAACAAACGGATCTGTGCTTCTTTTTGAAGGATTTCTTAAAATGAACCCGTTTGGTTTACAGGATAAAAAGCTTCCAAACTTTATTGCAGAAGAAAACCTTAATCTAATAAGTATTCTAACCGAAAAACACGAAACTCCACCGCCTCCCAGATATAACGATGCCTCACTTATAAAATCTTTGGAAGAAGCGGGAATCGGCAGGCCGTCCACATATGCGTCAATTATAGGGACGATAGAGACAAGAAATTATATAGAACGGGAACAAAACAGGTTTATTCCAACTCCTGTTGGTAGTGCTGTCAATGATTTTCTGGTTAAAAACTTTTCCGACATAGACGATATTCCGTTTACAGCCTCAATGGAAGACAGTCTTGATGCAATTGCAAATGAGGGAAAAGATTGGGTGCCGATGATTAAAGATTTTTACACCCCGTTTGAAAAAAAATTAGAATCTGTTAAAAAGGCCGACAGAATAGAAATTCCTACAGAAGAAACAGGAGAAAAATGCCCCAAAGACGGTGCGCCTTTAGTTATACGCGTTGGAAAATTTGGGAAATTTATAAGTTGTAAAAATTTTCCTGCGTGCGATTTTAAAAAAGCATTTGTAATTGAAACTAATTTTGAATGCCCTAAGTGTTTGAAAGAAGGAAGGCAAAACGGAAAAATTATTGCCAAAAGGACAAGAAAAGGCCGGACGTTTTATGGATGTTCAAATTATCCCTCCTGCGACTTTGCGGTTTGGAAACTTCAAGACATCAAAAAACAAGATAAAACACCGGAAAAAAAATGAAATCAATCGTTTAAGCTACGCTTTTGCAGGCAGGCCAACTTGTGATTTTTCTGTGTGGAATTCAGTAAATCAAAAAAGAATCACAAGAAAAAAATATTAAGAAGACAAAGGATAAGAAAGTTTAAATTTAAAACAACACATTTTTCTTTGATGGAATAAGAAATAACAGTAAAACACTTCCGGCAAAAGCGAAAATTGCGCCATAAATAAATGTTGCCTGTGGAAAAATATTTGTCCACAAAAATCCTCCAACAAAACTTGCAATAAGTCCTGTGAGACCAATTGTTGTTGAGTACCAGCCAACAGCGCTTGCGCGATTTGCGGGACTTACAAAATCGGTTGCAAACGCTTTTCCAACAGCTCTGAATGTTCCGTTAAAAATTCCATACAAAATAAACAAAAAACCAATAAGTAAAAAATTAGTGCTCATTGCAAACCCTAAGTAGCAAATCAAGAAAACAGCAAATGCAAAAAAAAGTATATTCTTTCTGCCAAATTTATCGGATAAAAATCCCATTGGGTAAGAGCTTATTGCGGCAATTAAATTAAAAAAAGCATAGATTAAAATAGTAATTTCTAAAGAAACTCCAATTTGTTTTGTCCATAAGATTAAAAATGCGGTACTTGAATTTCCAAGACCAAAAACAGCGGTAACAAATAAATAATTCCAGTATTGTTTTGGCATTGAAAAAGAGAACGGATATTTTCTCACTCCTTGTTCAATATTTTCCGAAATTGATTTTTTTTGTTCTTTAACTAATAGGATCATCAAAACAGCTAGAAATCCGGGGATAAAAGCAAGATAAAAAATCCACCTGATTGGAACGTGAATAATAAATAATAGTAAAATAGCTAAAAGCGGGCCTAAAAAAGCACCCAGATTATCTCCAATTCCCTCAAGACCAAACGCTTTCCCCCGGTTTTTGTCCGTTGCCGATTGTGCAATTAGACCGTCTCTTGGGGCAGATCTTATTCCTGTTCCAAGTCTGTCCAAAAATCTTACCGCTAAGACTTGTTGCCAGAAAAAAGATATGCCAAAAACAGGTTTTGTAAGGGCGGCAAGAGCGTATCCTAAAAGAGCAACCGGTTTCCTTTTTCCAAATTTGTCGGCAAAAGTGCCGGAAAATCCCTGGACAATATTTTGCGTTGCTGTTGCTATTCCCTCAACGATCCCAACAATTGCTGCAGGAGACTTAAGTGTTTGGGTTATAAAAACGGGAAGTACAGGGTAAAGCATTTCCGTTGAAATATCTGCAAAAAGTGAAGTGAAAGTGAGAAGAAATGTATTTCTGGAAAGACCTGAAAAAAACTTTTTCACATAATTAGTATATCATCACATTTTATTGATAGATATTTTTTTGTTTAGATTCTATTTACTTGACAACTTAGTCTATAAGGTAAACAATAAAAGAGTGAGAAAGATTCTGCCTGTCTTTTTGACAACGTTAATTCTGTTGGTAATTGCGTCAAGTAAAATTTCTGGATCTTTAGCCGACGAGCCAATGACAACAGGTGTGCAATCTTTTTCTATTCCTCCAACAAGCGAAGGTCCGGGTTTGTTGCTTCCCGATAGCCCGTTTTATTTTTTGGATGAAATTAAGCAAAATATCAGATTGGCTTTTGCAGTTACCCCCACACAAAAAGCAAATGTATATTCATCAGTTGCGGGAGAAAGGGTTGCAGAGCTTCGTTTTGAGCTAATTAAAAATAATGTTTCCGCAGCGGAGATTGCGGTAAGAGGCGTAAGAGAAAATACCGCCTATGCTGTTAAGGAAGTTGCAGACGCAAAACTTTGGGGAGCAGACGTGGAAAATCTGGCAGGAGATATTAATCAAAAAATTAAAATGCATTTACAAATATTGGACGGCTTGGAAAATCAGGCAACAGGCGAGCTCAAGGCAGAAGTTACGGTAGCGATTGCATCTCTTACAGAATCCAAAGGAAATGTTGAAGCATATTTATCTAAAGCAGAAATAGACAGCGAAATGAAAGATGATCTTAGAATGTCGGTAATCCGTTCAGCCCAAAATACATTAAATGATGCAGACGAACTAAAGAATAATTTAACACTCTTACAAAAACAGCAGGAATCAGTTTCTTTTGTAATTACCCCAGCATCTAAAAAAACTACTGCAGCAAAACAAAAGCAAAATTTACCAACTGCTTTGCAATCACAATCACTTACTGATGCCCAGGATATAACGACTAAAGCACAGGCTATTATGGATAATCTTGATACTACCTTTAAGATTAATACTCCAACACCAACTCCCCGCAAATAAGAGAATTATTATATAGTTTGATATAATTACTTGATGATAAAGTTAGGGGCTAAAGAACTTAGAACAACAAAAGCAGATCCGGAGGTAGCCAAAAATCTTAAGAAAAATCCAATTTATATAATTTGTGATAATGTAATTGATACTTACAACATTGGTTCCATCTTCCGTTTGGCAGACGCTGTTGCTGCGGAAAAAGTTTATTTATGCGGAGTTTCCGAAACCCCACCTAACACAAGAATCAAAAAGGCCTCAATTAATACAACAGAGTGGGTAAAATGGGAATATTTTGAAAAAACAGAAGACGCAATTGCAAATCTCAAATCCCAAATTCCAAATATCAAAATTGTCGCAATTGAACAGAACGAAAGATCGGTTCGGTTTGACAAAGCAGAATATACATTACCAATTGCTTTTTTGGTTGGCAATGAAACAACAGGAATACCACAAGAAATACTGAACATGTGCGACCAAATTGTTGAAATTCCTATGTGGGGAGTAAATAAATCTTTAAATGTTATGGTTAGTTTGGGAATTGTATTATTTCAGGCGGTTAGGCTTCCTGAGCATTGACAAGTCTTTTAAATAAAACTATAATTACAGTTGGTATGTAAAACATCCTCCGAAGCTTTGGGAAAACTTTACCCGCTTTGGCGGGTTTTTTCATCTAAAAATCATATTAGCTCTTTAACAAATTGCACCAACATACAGCATAAACAAATACCCTCAGTAGTAAAATACTTCGGGTATGAAGTCTTTCTAATCCATGCCTTCCGGTCTGGAAAGAAAGACTAACACTTCTTGAAAATCAAGAAGTGGTAGGAATCCCGACGAAGTTAATTTTTTTGCCCCACACCATTTAGGTGAGGGACTGCAAAAATTTTGACCGAGTCAAAATTTTTTTGAGAATTTGATCCTGGTTCAGGATGAATGCTGGCGGCGTGCCTTAAGCATGCAAGTCGAATGGAAAAGTCGCAAGACAATTTAATGGCGGACGGGTGAGTAACGCGTAGGAATCTACCCTTTAGCGGACCATAGCTCATCGAAAGATGGGGTAATAGTCCATAGTATCGTAAGATTAAAGCTCTTAACTGGGCACTAAAGGAGGAGCCTGCGTCCTATCAGCTAGTTGGCGGGGTAAATGCCCACCAAGGCAATGACGGGTAGCTGGACTGAGAGGTCGATCAGCCACAACTGCACTGAGACACGGGCAGTACACCTACGGGTGGCAGCAACTGGGAATATTGCGCAATGGACGAAAGTCTGACGCAGCGACGCCGCGTGGAGGAAGAAGGCTCTCGGGTTGTAAACTCCTTTTGATAGTCCTTTCACGGACTATAGAATAAGCATCTACTAACTACGTGCCAGAAGTCTCGGTAATACGTAGGATGCAAGCATTATCCGGATTCATTGGGCGTAAAGTGTATGTAGGCGGAATGAATAGTCGTAATTGAAAGCCTATGGCTTACCCATAGTTTTGGTTACGATACTCTCATTCTAGAGGATTGATAGGGGCACTAGAACAACCAGTGTAGCAGTGAAATGCGTTGATATTGGTTGGAATACCAAAGGAGAAATCAGGTGCCTGGATTATTCCTGACGCTGAGATACGAAAGCTAGGGTAGCGAAACAGATTAGAGACCTGTGTAGTCCTAGCCGTAAACAATGTCTGCTAGCTCTCACGCAAGTGGGGGTGTAAGCTAACGCGTTAAGCAGACCGCCTGGGGAGTACGGTCGCAAGACTAAAACTCAAAGGAATTGACGGGGATCCGCACAAGCGGTGGAGCATGTGGTTTAATTCGACAATAAGCGAGGAACCTCACCAGGGTTCAACTACTAGCTGCTAAGCCTATGAAAGTAGGCCTCCTTCGACACTGGTGTTCTTGCGAATATCTACTAATTTCTCCTCTACACTCTCTGTTCCACTCACCTCTCCCGAACTCAAGATCCTCAGTATCAAAGGCAGTTCTGGAG
>JANWKV010000034.1 GCA_025451195.1 Candidatus Microgenomates bacterium
AGATCAAAAACGTCAGTGGACTTATGAACCTGCCTTCAAAACCCGGTGAATATCCTGTTGTTGTAATGATAAGAGGCTTTGTCCCGGATAATATTTACGTGTCGGGAATTGGTACAGAGCCGGTTGCCAAAGTTTTAGCCCAAAACGGTTTTATAACATTAGCTCCTGATTTTTTAGGATTTGGAAAATCAAACAGTGGTTCTAAAGACTCATTTGAAAACAGGTTTCAAACCTACACAACAACTTTGAGCCTTTTAACTTCTTTATCAACCTTAAATAATGCGCTTTATGCTAGTTACTCCGCAGAGTACTCTGCGGATTTGTCAAAAATCGGAATCTGGGGGCACAGTAACGGTGGTCATATTACGCTATCTGCTCTTGCAATAAGTGGAGTTAAGTATCCGACGGTTCTGTGGGCGCCTGTTTCTACGTCATTCCCTTATTCTATTCTATATTACACGGATGAGTCGGATGACCAGGGAAAAATTCTACGTAAAGTCCTTGCCCAGTTCGAAAGCATTTATAACACAGATTCATTTTCTCCTTCCAATTATTACAATTGGATAAAAGCGCCAATTGACATAGAACAAGGCACTTCAGACGTGGAAGTTCCATACTGGTGGTCTGACAATTTAGTTGACACATTAAAAAAAGATAAGATTGAAGTAACGTATAATAAACACATTGGGGCAGATCATAACATGTTGCCAGCCAGTACGTGGAATGATGCCGTTTCAAACACAATTTCCTTCTTCAAAAGTCAATTCGAAAAGTAATCACCGGAAAATTTTCAATTAAATTCTGTTATACTTTTATTTACCGGTTCTGAGTAAGCTTAAAGTTATGAAAAATCCAAAAATGATATTTATCCTTGTGACAATGTTTCTCAATTTTTTAGGGTTTAGTATTATTATTCCAATTTTGCCGTTTTTGGTTGGTAAATACGAGCACAGCACAAATGCTATCGCATTATATGTGGGTTTACTTTTGTCTGCATATTCTTTCTGCCAATTTATTGCGGCTCCCGGTCTTGGTGCATTGAGTGACAAATTTGGCAGAAGACCTATACTTTTATTCAGCTTGTTTGGTTCTGTCATAGGATATATATTTTTGGGGATAGGTGGGGCATTGTGGGTTTTGTTTTTAGGACGGATTATAGACGGACTAACAGGCGGCAATATAAGTACGGTTTTTGCTTACGTTGCAGATATAACAGAGCCCAGCGAAAGAGGAAAATATTATGGAATACTTGGTGCAGCGGGAGGGTTTGGATTTATGATCGGTCCGGCAATCGGTGGGATTTTGGGGCATATTAGTTTGGCAACCCCTTTGTTTATTGCGGCCGGTGTTACTCTTGTAAATATGGTTTGGGGATATTTTGTTCTGCCAGAGAGTCTGCACAAAGAACAAAGATTGGAAAAAGTTAATTTTACCCATCTTAATCCTTTTGCCCAGTTCAACCATATTTTTTCCATTCAAATATTGAGAAGACTTTTTCTATCAGGATTTATTTTCTTCTTTGCACTTTTCGCTTTATATGGGAATGCGTCTGTTTTTCTAAAAGATGTTTTCAAATTTAACGTTACTCAAATAGGCCTGCTGCTTTTTGTTGTCGGAATTTTAGATATTATCTCCCAGGGATTTCTTGTCAGAAAATTAATTCCAATCATGGGAGAGTTAAAGCTTGCGTCGCTTGGGCTTTTATTTAGTATAGTCGGTTTTGCCACAATTGCCACAACCGCAGTCTTTACAATTCCCGCAATTTTATTTTTAGGAATTGTTTTGTTAAATATTGGGGACGGGTTATACGAGCCATCAGCCAGCGGTTTAATTTCAAATTCTATCGGGCCAAAAATGCAAGGCAGGGTGCAGGGTGCAAATCAGGGCATGCAGTCTGTTTCCAGGGTTGTCGGACCAATTTTTGCAGCCTGGACCTATCAATATTGGAGCGGTTTGCCATATGTTCTGGAATCTTTAGTCGCGATTTTTGCATTTGTAATTCTTGCCGCTTCTTTTAAAATTATCCGGTCTGCACCAACAGAAGAGTTAGCATAAACGGTCAATTTTTTGCCAATAGAAAACTGAAGGTTTTTTTATAAATCATCACAAAAATAATTATTGTTAAAACGCTTATTCCCCAGCCAAAAAAAGGACTATAAATTATTTGATAAAACAAAAGATCGGGAAATTTGGCAGGATACCACGAGTAAACTAAGTTTCCAAGGTTTAAAAGAGTGGCGATGAAATACGCAATCAAAAAAAATTTTTTAGATTTTATTAATCCAACAAATACCGCAAACAAAGGGAATAGCGGATATAAATACCTTTCATGCATAGATGGCAGAAAAAGAAACACGGCAAAGGAAACAATTGAAAAAACGATGAATACTTCTTTCTTTCCGATTAAAAGTTTTGATTTTTTTATCTGAAAATAAAAAAGCGGAAAAGTTGCCAAAATAAATAAAATATAACCCCACGAGTTAAGCATTATTTTCAAAAATGTTTGACTGGGAGCGGGAATTGCATTTTTATAAACTCCGGGAATATTTGTAATTGCCCACCAAAAATTGAATGCTCCATTCGTAATAAGGTTTACCTCTCCGTTTAAAATTAAAGGAATTTCACGGTTTAGCCAAACGATTGGATTTTTAGAAATCGGATAAGTTGTCAAAACAAAACCGGAAAAAGCTATAAAGATCGAAATTAAAATTATTTTCCATTTTTTGCCGGAAACAAAATATAAAAAAACAAAATAAAAAGGTAATAAAGGTAGAAGGGAAAATTTAATAAACAAAGAAATTGTCAATGAAAAAACGGAAAGAGAAATACGTTTTTTAAATGCCAAAAAAATAGCGAGAAGAAAAAATAAATTATTTAATGAGTCCATTTGTCCCCAAACTGTACTGTTGTAAATCATTGTCGGGTTAAATAAAACAAGAGAAGCTGAAATGATTGCAATTTTTTCCCCTTTTTCCTTCACTAAAAAATATACAATAAATCCCATTCCAAAATCAGCAATCATCTGAGGCAGCCTTAAAAAAATATGCTGCAAAGTTGTATTAATCCACAAATTGCTTCCCGGCATTGTATGCTTTAGCTTGGTAATTACCTTGCCGGTAATAATATAAAGCTCGTATGTTCCCGATACTATATATAATGTACCGGGTGGCTGATTGTTTGCGTGGAGTTTGCTTACAGAAAGGTGAGTTGTTGTATAAGTGTCCGCAAAACTGTAAATATGGGCAATTCTGGCCCAGTCCTCGTATCTGTTAAAGTCGGTATTATTTGGAAAATTAAGAGCCCAAGCCAAAAGTGAAATTCTTAAAATCAAGGCTAATGAGATTATAAAAAATAGCACAAAATAATGTCTTTTTATAATATTTTTCACTTTTACTATGATACAATCAGAATTAAGCATGCGCAACATGAAGAAGTGGTTTTTTTTAGGAATTATTTTATGCATTGCTATCCTATTTAGGTTTTGGCAACTTGGAAATGTACCATACGGCTTTCTGAATGATGAAGTTGTGGCAATATACAATGCGGATACGCTTTGGCAAACGCATGGGTACATCGTAGACGGATCTTTTCTTCCCCTTAATATTCACGGAGTTGGCAACGACTTAACGCCTGTTCCTGTTTACATTGACTCAATATTTTTAGGTGTTTTTGGAATGTCTCCATTTGTCGGCAGATTACCCTATGCCCTTGCGGGTGTTGGCTCGGTTATTATATTGTTTCTAATTTTAGACTATCTTACAAAAAATAATTGGATAAGTTTAGGCGGAGCTTTTGCTTTTGCGGTTTCCCCGTGGCATATTGTCGTCAGCAGAGGAGCCTGGGAAAGTGTGATGGCAATTTTTTTCTATTTACTCGGAACATACATTTTTCTGAAAACATTCAAAAAAGGGTCGACTCTTTGGTCTCTTCCCGTATTTTTCCTGGCTTTCTATAGCTATAACGCAGATAAATTTTTTTTCGTATTCTTTATTATTGCCCTTTTGTTTTGGTATAGAAAAAATCTTTTAGAGAGAAAAAAAGAACTGCTTATTTTTATATGTGGTCTAATCGTTATAATCGGATCATTTTTTTGGGTCTTAAAAACGAGTTCCAGTTCTCGAAGCGCGGTTCTGCTTTGGGAAAGTAAACCATTTGCGCAAAAAATTGTATCAAATGTCCAGACCCAAATATTAAAAAGCACAGCGCCACTGCCTTTATCAAAACTTTATTTAAACAAGCCGCTTGAAATAACAAAAAATGTTCTCAACACGTATCTAATTTTTTTCTCCCCTGAATATTTATTTCTAATTGGGGACACAAACTTGGTCAACGGATATGGAATTTTTTTCCAGGGAGAAATGTATCTGATAGAATTACCCTTCTTACTTTTGGGGATTATTTATGTTTTTAAAAAAAACAACAGTCAGCAATTAATGCTATTAATATTTGGTGTATTGGCAGCTCCCATTGCTTCGGCGTTAACATTTGAAATGTATACAAACTACTATTTTTTTAGAAGCAATATAGCAATACCTTTTCTTTCCGCGTTGGTCGGGTGCGGGATTTATTCTGTTTGGAAAATTATAAAAAATAGAACATTTATTTTTAAGTTATCATTTATTACATTAGTTGTATTGTTTTACGGGTTTTTAATAAGCAAATTTATCTTCTCTTACTATTTTCAATTTGCTACAACCGGAAGTAATTTTTGGCTAAGTAGTACAAGGGAAGTTTTGGATGTTGTAAGAAAAGACTCCCAAGAGGGTAGATACGTGTACATGGGAACAACCGATAGGGAATTTATTTTACAGTATGCTTTTTTTGCAAAAGTAGATCCCCGTAAAATACAAAAAGTTTGGAGAAAAGATTCATTTACACTGAATAACGTTTCATTTGGAGATACCTGTGAGTTATTAAGAGAAAATAAACTTATCAAAGGTGTTTATATTGTTCCGGAAACATGTAATGCAAACATAATGTTCCAGCAAAAAATAATAGATAAATACAGTTTGCAAACAATCTGGAAAATCTACGAAAATTAAGCTCAAATTAAATTATTCTTTTCTGCTTTTTCTATGACATACGCTATTTGCAAATTTGAGCTAAAGGAGTATACAATTTAGATTGAATCTTTATACATCGTTCATTGTATTTTTAAACGAGTATAACTCCGTCTAATCCCAATTCAAAAGCTTTTGAATTGGTAAAGATGGATATAACATGAAAAAAATAATTTTGCTCTTTTGTATTTTGCTTGTTGCATCTGTCCTTAGGTTATTCATGTTAGGAGGTATGCCGCCGGGCCTAACAAACGATGAAAGTTCTTACATCTATAGCTCCTATTCGGTTTGGAAAACCGGACGGGGAGTAGACGGCACTTTTTTGCCCCTTTCGTTTAACACGGACAGCTCAAATTCACCCGTTCCCATTTATATAGATGCTCCTTTTGTCGGGATTTTAGGAGTTTCGCCTTTTTCGGGCAGATTACCGTATGCTTTACTTGGAATTGCGTCTGTTTTTCTAACTTACCTTATTGCCAAAAAACTTTTTAATAATGAGTGGATCGGTCTTTTGTCGGCATTTGTTTTAGCAATTTCCCCCTGGCATATTCACGTAAGTAGAGCGGCATTTGACAGCACAATTGCCCTTTTTTTCTATCTGTGGGGAATTTATTTGTTTTTAAAAAACAGAGAAAAAGGAAATATTTTATGGTCTTTAATACCGTTTTTGCTGGGGTTTTACAGTTATCATGCCACAAAGTTTTTCTTTTTATTTTTTCTTCCGTTCCTTTTGATTTTATTCTGGCCGGATCTTAAAAAAAGATCAGGCCAAAGATTAATGTTTATCGCATGTTACATATTAATACTTATTTCCTTTGCGGCTGTTTTGCATTTTGGTCAGGTAACCCGTCAGGAAACAACAATTCTAACTCCCTCGGATAAAAAAGTTGCGGAAACCGTGGACTACGAAAGAGCAACAAGTACAGCCCCGTTTTTTGTGCAGCAAATATTTAACAATAAACTCCTGACTATGTTTAGGGTGTATAGAGAAAATTTTTTGGAACCTTTTTCTCCGCAATTTTTATTTCTATACGGTGATACAAATTCATCCGGGTTGCAATTCGGTACGTTCTCAAGGGGAACAATGTACATAATAGAATTTCCGCTTTTATTTTTTGGTCTTTATTTTTTATGCAGAAAGTACCCTTTAAAAACGCAGTTATTTATATTTGGCAGTTTACTTTGTGCTGTTGTGCCATCGGGGTTTGCAGGCGGAAAAACATTCGCACTTCGGGATTTACCAATGATTCCGTTTTTATCTTTAATTGTTGGAGTGGGAATATATAACATTTTCGGGTATAAATTTTCCGCAAAAATAAAATACGTTCTATTTGGAATTACTTCCATATTTTACATTTTTCTTGTTTCCGGTTATTTGTACCAATATTATACCCGTTATAGTATTTATGGGTCAGAAGCGTGGATGCTAAACAGAAAACAATTGGCTCAATTCATATTGTCAAACAAAAATAGATATACTGGAGTTTATTTAGCCTGGGGAGAGAAAATATTTCTTGCGCAATACGGTATTTTTGGACAGATAGATCCAAATATTATTCAAAAAGCATGGAAAGAGCAAAACCCCGTTGTCGGTAATGTACATTTTAACGTTCCCTGTTTGCCGGACAAAAATGGTGAATTTACACAAAAATTTGCAGGTAAAAATTTATATATAGCACCTGTAACATGCAACGTTGGTGTTTCGCCTCAAATAGAAATAACAAACCCTCAAACAAACGAGACAATCTGGAAAATATATGCCGCTGGTTCTTGATTTTGTGCTATAAAGTACAAAATCAAATAACCGGGTATTTTAAGTTATATTAAATCTGATTTAAGGGGGTATATGAAATATAAAATTATCCTTTGTTTTATTATAATTATTGCAATTTTTTTCAGGTTTTGGGGACTTGGAACAAACCCGCCGCTTTTAAACTGGGATGAAGTTGCCTGGGGATACAATGCGTATTCAATAGGAATTGATGGCAAAGATGAATTCGGGAAATTTTTACCGGTCTCTTATCTTGAATCATTCGGCGATTACAAGCCTCCGGTTTACGCATATCTAGACGTGCTGCCTGTTAAAATCTTCGGGTTAAATGCTTTTGCAACTAGGTTTCCGTCTGCATTGTTTGGTGTTTTTACTGTTTTGGCAACATATTATCTAGCAAAGCGCCTGTTTTATAAAAGTTCAGGAAAAGAATGGTTAGGACTTGCGGCTAGCGGTATTTTGGCGATTTCACCGTGGCATATTATGTTATCGCGTGGTGCATTTGAAGCAAATGTCGCAACATTTTTTATTGTTTGCGGAGTTTGGCTTTTTTTGGAAGCTATGGAGGGAAAAAAATGGTATCTCATTTTTTCCGCAATTTCACTTGTTTTATCTTTGTATACTTTTAATACAGCGAGGATTGTTTCACCTCTTTTGGTAATTTTCCTCACAATCATATTCTGGAAAAAACTCTGGAAAATAAAACCGGTTGTCGTTGTCTCGGCAATTATTGGTATACTTATTCTTCTTCCGTCGGTAAAATTTTTATTTTCTCCCCAGGCAAAACTTAGATTTCAAGAGGTAAATATATTTTCAGACATTTCGCTTATAAAAACCTCAAACCAGGAAATCGCAAATGATTCAAACAGCCCGATATCCAAAATTATCCATAACAGGCGGGTTATTTATTCGCTTGC
This sequence comes from Candidatus Microgenomates bacterium, assembly GCA_025451195.1. Classification (GTDB taxonomy): domain Bacteria; phylum Patescibacteriota; class Microgenomatia; order Levybacterales; family UBA12049; genus JANWKV01. Next base: position 7,749 of record JANWKV010000034.1, read on the forward strand.
ATACTTAAAACATTATTTTGATAACCTTGATCCAAACTTCCTTTTTATAACAGGTGATCCTAACCCAAAATTTTCAACACAACAAACAGGAGAATTGTATTTGTGGGATTTACCATTTTTAATAATCGGAATATTATTTATGTTTAAACGCAGGGAAGGTTTCTGGTATATTGTGCCTTTATGGCTTCTTCTCGGGATAATTCCGGCAGCAACGGCCAGGGAAACCCCACATGCTTTACGTACGGAAACAACTCTTCCTACATTTCAAATATTTATTGCATACGGTTTGGTAACTGTTGTTATGTATATAAAAAACACTTTTAAAAATAAAACTTACAAAAAGATAATATACGTTTTCATTGGTTTGGGAATTTTACTCAATCTTTTTTACTATCAATTTGAATATAATGCCCATTATGCTTACGAGTTTTCCGGAGACTGGAATTATTCTTATAAAGATTCGGTGTCTTATGTCAGCTCTGTAAAAAATAACTTTAAAAATGTTTATATTACAGAGGCTTTGGGCAGACCTTACATTTATTATCTCTTTTACACCCATACTTTGCCGTCTGTTTACCGTAAAACCGCAGTTATCCAAAGAGATGTTTTTGGGTTTGTGGATGTTAAAAAATTCGATAAATACACATTTGTTCCGGATATTTCAACTATATCTAAACAAAAAAATACGTTATATATAAATGTTTATAATCAAGTGCCAAATAATGCTCATATTTTAAAAACATTTACACTTCTAAATGGTCAACCGTCACTTGTTGCTTATGATTTTACAAATATATAAAGTATGAATAAAAAAACAGTTTTAATTTTACTGGTAGGAATTATTATTCTCTCTGCTGTTTTAAGGCTTTGGCAATTGAGTGTTGTACCGCCATCTCCTGATTGGGATGAAGCATCTTTGGGATATAATGCTTATTCGATACTCCATACCGGTAAGGATGAATATGGTAAATTTTTGCCGGTTCTTCTAAGGTCTTTTGACGACTACAAACCCGCGCTTTACGCCTATACTGTTATTCCGTCAATTGCAATTTTTGGGCTTACGCTTTTTGCGGTAAGATTGCCTTCGGCAATTTTTGGAATAATTACTGTTTTTCTGGTATTTATTCTTGTTAAAGAACTATTTAAAAAAGACTCTCTTGCACTTTTATCATCTTTTTTGCTTGCAATCTCCCCATGGCATATTCAATTCTCCCGCGTTGCATTCGAAACAAATCTTGGTTTGTTTTTAAACATTTTAGGTGCCTTACTTTTTATAAAGGCATTTAAAAAACCCTATTTTTTAATTTTTAGCGCTTTTGTTTTCGCGCTTAATTTATATGCTTATCAAAGCGAAAAAGTTTTTACGCCGCTTTTTGTTATTGCACTTTGTATAATTTTTTTCAAACCGTTGTTAAAATTACCAAAAAAAACACTTGCAACATCTATTATTGTTGGAATCATTGTTTCTCTTCCTATTGTTTTATATATTGCAACAGATAAAAGTGCATTAAGTAGAGCTGCTGGAGTTAGTATTTTTAACGAGCAGTCGGATGCTTCAAGAAAAAATGCTTTAAGGCTTTTGCAAGACAAAAATACAAACAATATTTTAGGCGAAATTTTGGACAACAGGAGAGTTTATTTTGCAAAAAAAATTGCAGGGAATTATTTATCACATTGGAATTTAGATTGGCTTTTTATAACAGGGGACATTGGCCGTCACCACGCCCCCGGAATGGGAATTATTTATCTTTGGGATTTGCCGTTTATACTAATTGGAATATCGGGTCTTTTATTTGGTAAAGAAGACAAAAAAACCAAATGGCTTATTTTTTCCTGGTTCTTACTGGCCCCAGTGCCCGCAAGTATTACAACCGGCGTGCCTCACGCGGTCCGCACTCTTAATTTTTTACCAACTTTCCAAATATTCAGCGCCATTGGAATTATTAACGTATTTAAGTTTTTAAAACAAAAAAAGAAAATAATTTTTTATACAAGCTTTGGTTTAATTTTGGCATTTGTCATCTTTAATTTTATTTATTACTTAAATCAATATTTTGTTCAATATAACTATTTTTCTTCCCAGGACTGGCAATACGGATATAAACAGGCAGTATTAATTGCTCAAAAAAACGAAAATAAGTACCAAAACATAATTGTTTCCAACGCGGGAGATATGGATCAGTCTTACATATTTTTCCTTTTTTATCTTAAATATCCACCGGCTCTTTTTCAAAAAGAAGAGCAGGAAAATCTATCTCAAGGCAATTTTATAAACAGAAAATTCGGTAAGTACGAATTTCGGCCAATCAATTGGCAGGTCGACCAAAATTTACATAATACCCTTTTTATCGGTAATCCGGATGAAATCCCTGACGCTAACTCTTCTCAGCTTATCCGTAATTTGGACGGAAGTGCTACTATTAAAATAGTTGAAAATTGATATGGCAAAATTGTCTGTTGTTTTGGCAACTTTTAATGAAGAAAAAAATTTACCCGATTGCCTAAGATCGGTTAAAGGACTGGCAGATGAAATTGTTATTGTAGACGGGACGTCTTCGGATAAAACAATAGAAATTGCAAAATCATTTGGCGCAAAAGTGCTTATAAGGCAAAATGAAAAAATATTTCACATTAATAAGCAAAAAGCAATTGATATGGCCAGCTCTGATTGGGTTTTACAGCTTGATGCAGATGAAAGGGTGACGCCGGAACTTTCTCAAGAAATTGTAGATACAATTAATAAAGAATCGGATTTTGACGGATTCTGGATACCAAGAAAAAACTGGTTTTTAGGAAGATATTTATTAAAAGGCGGGGCGTATCCGGACTACACTCTTAGGTTATATAAAAACGGTAAAGGGCATCTTCCAATGAAAGACGTCCATGAGCAGGCGGAGGTTTCCGGTAAGGTCGGGTTTTTGAAAAACCCTTTGGAACATTTGGCAGATCCAAATTTTTCCAGATATTTACTCCGGTTTAACCGCTACACGGATTTAATGGCAACTCAGTTAAAAGAAAAGAATAAAAAGTCTACTATGCTGGGATTTGAAAATTTATTTTTGTTTCCGATTTTCTGGTTTTTTAAAGTATATATACGTCATTTGGGATTTATGGACGGTTGGCAAGGTTTTGTCTGGGCATTTTTTTCGGCCCTGAGGTTTCCTGTTTCTTATACTAAATTTCTTCAAAAAAAATGAAAAGACTGATTTTTCCTCTGTTTTATTTTTTGGCAATAGCAATTCCTTTCATTCTTACCAGTTTTAATGTTTTTTCGGGCGGAATGGCATTCTGGTATGACCCAGCCAGGGATATGCTAAGCGCGTGGAATAATTTATCTAAACTAACCCTTATCGGGTCAACGTCGGGTATTCCGGGAATTTTTTACGGCCCGTATTGGGTTTGGTGGTTAAGTTTTACCGAAATTTTCTCCAAAGACCCGCGCTTTGTTTTATTTTTATCAACAGCCCTTCCTTATTTAATAGTTTTTCCATTCGTTTTATATAAGGCTTCAAAATTGTTTGATAAAGTCACAAGTTTTCTTTTATGGCTTTTATTTTCTTTCACGTTTCAGGGTTACATGACCGCTTTATGGAATCCAAATCTTGCCCCGCTTTTATTTTTGTGTGTTATTTATTTTCTGGTAAATTCTTACCAATATAAAGGAAAGAAAAAGTATATCAAAATATTTATTGCAGGTATTTTAACCGGCCTGGCATTTAATATTCACATTTCGTTTACAAGCGGATTTTTAATTGGGACTCTTGTTTTTTTAATATTTAATCCTGATAATTTTCCCTTTAACAAGAAGGCCAAAAATATTTTTAAAACACTTTTAAGTTTTATTTCGGGTTTCGTAATTGTTTTTTGGCCTTTTGTAATTTTTGAGTTTAGACACGGGTTTGAGCAATCAAAGGTATTCCTTAATGCGATTTCAAAACAGGGAGATGTTGTTGGCATCCACGGACTTTCAAAACCTGAGATAATCATGAGTTTTTTTCAATCTTTTGCAAAGCTTTTATCTGTGTCTCAAGATGTCGGAGCCACTATTTTCATTTTCTCGGTTATTGTACTGACAGTTTTGTATTTAAGAAAAAAAATAAATTTTTCACATTTGCAGGTACAGTTAATTTTTCTACTCTCGGGAATCGTAATTTGTGTTATGGGAATTTATTTGAGTGCAAAAAATCCTATTTGGGGATATCACTTTACGGGAATGGAAGTTGTTTTTTTACTGTTTCTGGGAATTTTAATTTCAAAAATCCCGCCTCTTAAAATTATACTTTTTATCTGGGTCGTTATTCTTGCTTACTTACAAATTTCCGGAGCTGTTTCAGGAATGTTTCTGAGTCCTCTTCGCATAGATACTCTAATAGCAAAGGAATACGTTGTCTCACAAATTTTAACCGATGCCAAAAATAAGCCTTACACGGTTTTTGCATATAATACGGCAATTTATATGTATGATTATTCTTATCTTTTCAGATGGATGGGAAAAAAAGATTTTTCCTATGATCCGGGTGGAATAAAAAATGAGGGCAGTGTTTATTTAATATTGCCGCAAAATAAAAAAAGTGTTCTGGATGACTTTGTTCATTACAAAACCCCAAATGATTTATATAAAACAACAAAAACATGGACAATTCCAAACGGTACGGTTATCTTAAAAAGAAATCCAATTCAAGTTCGGAAAATTTAAATATGAAATTAATTGTAAAGTGCACAAATTTTTTTTCAAAATACTTCTATTTATTTTTAGCGGCACTTTTAATTGTCGGATTTTTTTTAAGAATCTACCATTTGTGGGACAATATTATTTTTGCGTTTGATCAGGGGCGCGACGCGACACGTATTTTAGGAATAATTACTTTAAAGCATTTTAAAATCGTCGGACCGGAAACAGACATTCCGGGGATTTTTAACGGTCCTCTTTTTTATTATATTCTTGCGCCTTTTTATTTACTATTTAAACTTAATCCAAATGGGCCTGCCTTAGAGATAGCAATCATAAGTAGTACCAGTGCTCTTGTCGTTTTTTATGCAGGCAAGGTCCTTTTTAATAAATATGTGGGTTTTTTAGCCTCAATTTTTTGGACTTTTTCTTTTGAACAAATTGCGTATTCCCATTATATTTCCAACTCATCTTTTATGGGAGTGTCAAGTGCGCTGTTTTTCTTGGGATGCGCGTTGTTTTTCTTAAAAAAAAGGGAAACCGGACTTTTAATAAGCGCGGCAGGTCTTGGTTTGGCAGTCAATTTTAATTTTTATCTAATATACCTTTTTGGATTTTATCTAATTTTTTTTATACTTTTTCCGCGTAAAATATTGTGGAAAACAATATGTTTTAGTCTTTTAATTCTTTTTATTTTACTTTCTCCTTTTTTAATTTCTCAAATACAGTTTCATTTTATCGGAATTAAATCACTGGTTTTATATTTATCAAAACAAAGTCCGGAGAGCAAAAGCTTATCAACACTGGGAGGTGACATCTCATTATATGTAAAAAGACTAACAGATGCGGTTTTTTATTCGTATTTCTCTTTTAGCAGAATTTTAGCAATTTTGATATTATTATTATCACTGGTTTTTGTATATTTTAAATCAAAAGAAAAAAAGAACGTCTATTTTTTGTACGCTTGGATATTTTCAACTTTTCCTCTTTTTGCGTTTCATTCGGGAGTCTTAACTGTTCAGGTTATCAACAGTTCTTTGCAAGGAGGATTTGCAATTCTTGTCGCGGTAACAATTTGGTACTTACTGCAAAGCAAAAAAACACTTTTTCTTGGAATTTTTATTCCGATTTTAATAATAATTTCCAACATTTATCTTCTGCAGAAAGTAAATTTTATACCTAATAAATTTTTTGTATCGGAGCCGATGAATATTGGGGAGCAAAAACAAGTTATAGATTATACGTACAAAAAGGCCGGAGGAAGAAGGTTTAGCATTTGCGGAGTTACGAATCCTTTGCTGGTCAATACTGTTTGGGGATATTTATATAATTGGTACGGGAAAAGCAAATACGGTTATCTTCCGCTTTGGGCAGGGATAAAACAGGATTTATTTCCAAACCTTTTGCAAAACGACACAAATCATGTACCGCTCAGGTTTTTTATACAAGAACCTCTGGTAGGTATTCCTCCAACAATTGCAAAAGCAATGGTTTTTATGGAAGATAATACATCAACTCTTTTAGGTGAGAAGAAATTCGGAGGAATCATTGTCCAGGAAAGAATGCTTCAGCCGCAGCCCAGAAAATTTATCGACACGCAAAATTTAACAAGCCAGGAAGCTCAAGGTTTAAAATCCTTAACCACTACAACACCGTTATATTCTTGTTATAATACTTATTAGGTATGAAAATATTGGTAACAGGTGGGGCCGGATACATTGGAAGCATTACCGTCAGGACACTTTTATCCAAAGGGTACGATGTAACTGTTTTGGATAATTTATCCCAAGGTCATAAGGAAACAATCATCACAGACTTTGTTGAGGTTGATCTGCGGGAAAAAGCACTCCTTTTCGAAAAATTAAAAAACAAAAAATTTGACGCTGTAATTCACTTTGCAGCCAGCGCTTTAGCCGGAGAATCAATGGAGAAGCCCTACTTTTACTTTCATAACAATATTTTAGGGGGACTTAATTTGCTTGAGTTTATGAAAGAAGAGAAAATTCCACACATAGTTTTTTCCTCAACTTGCGCACTTTACGGAACACCGGAAAAACTTCCTGTTAACGAGAAGGAGTCAAAAAAGCCCGAAAGTGTATATGGAGAGTCAAAATTGGCGTTTGAAAATATTTTAAAATGGTATGGACAAATCTATAACATTAAATATACAAATTTGCGCTACTTTAACGCATCCGGGGCGCCCTTAGACGGAAAATTGGGCGAAGATCACAATCCCGAAACGCATCTAATCCCTATGGCAATTAAGGCAGCAAAGGAAAATCAACCATTCAAACTTTTTGGCGATGATTACAAAACACCGGATGGCACGTGTATAAGAGATTATATCCATGTTCTGGATTTAGCAGAGGCCCATGTTTTGGCATTGGAGAAGTTAAAAAATGGTGGACAAAGCGATAGCTTTAATTTGGGTACAGGTAAAGGTTATTCAAATAAAGAAGTGATTAATATGGTGAAAAAAATTAGCGGTGTAGATTTTCCAATTACCATTGAAAAAAGACGGCCCGGGGACCCTGCAATAATTTATGCCGATAATTCTAAAGCAAAACAAGAGCTAGGATTTAATCCAATTCATTCTGATTTGGAAACAATTGTAAAAACCGCGTGGGAATGGCATAAGTCGAATTAAAGATCAGCAATATTGAATTCATGTCAATAAATTCTAATATCTTAAATAGGATACTTTTTTTATTTCTTGTTTTGGTAATAGTTTTTAATCTATCGAGTATTGTTTTTTCTCATTCGGCCAATTTTTTATCACAAGATTTCTGGAAAAGATTCCCGTCTTTAAAACTTACATATCTTAATTCGCAGTATGTTAATAAACATTCTAAAGGGTGGATTCCAGATGAAACAGTCAACGCATACGCCGGCGGGGCATATATAAAAGGAATACCGCCAATTTTAATAGCGCCAGATACTCCTCCTTTTGGAAGGTATTTAATAGGGCTTTCTGCAACCCTTTTTAACAACGAAAATTTAATAATTCTTTTAAGTGCTATTATCTCCTTGATTTTCTTATATCTTTTGGGTGTACAGATTTTCTCGAATAGAACACTTGCACTTATTGCTCCTGCCTTGTTTAGTTTTGAGCCAATATTTAAAAACCAGCTTATTTACACGCCACTTTTGGACATAATCCAGTTGTGGGAAATATTGGGATGTTTTTATTTTTTTAACAAAGGCATAACAAGTAAAAAAAACACGGTAGTCAATTTTATAATAGCGAATGTTCTTTTGGGTTTTTTTATATCCACAAAGTTTTTTGCAACGGGGTTAACTATTATCTTTAGTTCTATTATTGTTTTGTTTTTCTTAAAAAATGTTAAAAAACTAAAAGTTATATTCTTAATGATTCCAATTGCTCCAATTATTTTACTACTAAGCTATGTTAAAGTTTTTTCGCTAGGATATTCCTTCAAAGCTTTTCTGGGTATTCAAAAATGGGTTTTTCTTTATCATAAAAGTCAGTTAATTCTTCCATTTTCCATCTGGCCCCTATTGTTTCTTAATAAATGGTATGTGTGGTATGGTAGTAAGTCTGTAATTTCAGACTCCCAATGGCAAATAACCTGGCCAATTGTGGGAGTAATTACGATTATTACAATAGCACTCTATTTTTTGAAAAAAATACCTCAGAAGAAAGAATTAAATGTTCTGATTGTTTGGACTATTTTGTACATTCTATTTTTTAGCTTTGGCCAAATTACTTCAAGGTACTTGATAATTTATTTACCGATTCTGTATTTGATCTCAATTTATGGCCTTAAATATATTATACTGAAAATAGCTAAAAGGTTTAGAAGTAAATGAATATTGCAGTTGATACAACTCCACTTATCTCAGATCATAAAGTCCGCGGCACGGGCTTTTACGTTCACCGTTTAACTGTTGCATTTAAAAAATATTTTCCGGAACACACATATACCTTTTTTTCAAAAAGAAACGAAATCCCAAAAAACGCGGATATCATCCATTACCCTTATTTTGACCCTTTTTCTTTAACGGTTCCAATTGATAATTCCAGAAAAACAATTATTACAGTTTTGGACTTAACGCCAATTGTTTTTCCAAACGCATTTCCCGCGGGAATAAAAGGAAATCTTAAATGGCAATTGCAAAAACTGGCACTTAAGAAGGTAGCGGGAATATTAACTCTTTCAAACGCTTCAAAAAACGACATAATCCGTTTTGTTGGAATTCCTGAAGAAAAAATCCGCGTTGTATACCTTGCGGCCGGAGAAAAATTCATGAAAGTTAATAATCAAGACCAGAAATTAAAGATTATAAAGGAAAAGTATAATTTACCCGATAAATTCGCTTTGTACGTAGGTGATGTAACCTGGAATAAAAATTTACCAAGACTTGTAGAAGCTGCAACAGCGGCTAAGATCCCCTTAGTAATGGTTGGGAAAGCACTAGTAAACGAAAAGTATGATAAAGGTAACCTTTGGAATTCAGATATAATAAAAGTCCAAAGTTTTGCAAAAGAGAATAAATTTATAAAGAGAATAGGGTTTGTGGTTTCGGAAGACTTAAATTATCTATACAATCTTGCAACCGTTTTTGTAATGCCTTCTTTATACGAAGGTTTTGGGCTTCCAATTCTTGAGGCAATGCAGTGCGGGTGTCCTGTTATTACAGCTAAAGAGGGATCAATTCCGGAAGTTGCAGGTACAGCTTCGTATTTTGTTGATGCTTACAGCAAAGATTCAATTGCAAAGGGTCTTGAAGAAGTATTTTCTTCTCAAAAACTCCAGGAAGAATTATCCGGAAAAGGATTAAAACAGACGGAAAAATTTTCCTGGGAAAAAACAGCCAGCGAAACTCTTTTATTTTATAAATCAATTTTGCAATCCAACAAAAAAACATAAACAATTTTAACAACAATTTGTTATTATTCAAAGAGTATGCAATTTGCCGTATTTCTTAAAAAACCGTTTGCAATTCTTACTATCCTTTTATTTATAGGTTTTGGAATCAGGGTTTGGTCGCTGTCTACAATTCCCGGAGGATTTCATGAGGACGAGGCACACATTGGATATAACGCATATTCTCTTTTAAAAACCGCAAAAGATAAAAACAATGTGTTTTTACCAATTGCCATAGACCAATTTGGTGATTTTAGGCCCGCGGGGCTTCATTATTTAACAATTCCGTCAGTTGCTGTTTTTGGGCTTACGGAGTTTGCAACCAGATTGCCGGTTGCAATTTTTGGGGCGCTCTCTATTTTAATCATTTATTTTTTAAGTCTGGAAATTTTTCAAAAGAAATCTGTTGCCCTAATTACCGCCGGACTTCTAACATTTAATCCGTGGAGTATTATTGCGTCCCGTTCAACATCGGAAAGCATAGTTGCGCTTTTTTTTGTAATGCTTGGCGCAATCTTTACTGTCAAGTTTTTAAGAAAACAGCATCTGAGTAATTTAATTTACTCATCAATTTTTTACTCCATAAGTTTTCTTTTTTATCATGCCTCACGTTATTTTGTGCCTTTCCTTCTAGTATATTTTTTTGCTGTTATTTTTTTCCAAAAAAAAGTTTACAGAAAATTCAAAATATTATTTATCGTCTTTTCACTCCTGGTCATTGTTTTTTTGGGAATTCTTTTTAAATTCGGAAGCGGCTCAGGCAGAGTTGAGGAAATCAGCATCTTTAGCTTTCCAGCAACAAAACTTATGCTTTGGCAGCAGGCTAGTGAGGACTTTGGTCAAAATGTTTGGATAACAAAATTTTTCCACAATGTTATCGTGGGTTATTCTTATACCGCTTTTATAAATTATTTTGCGCATTTTTCAGGGGATTTCTTATTTTTCAAGGGAGGACTTCCACCAAGATATATGGTTCCATGGTTTGGGAATTTTTATCTCCTGGACGGATTATTCTTTATCATAGGATTCTCGTTTCTTATCCACCAGTTGTTTACCGATAGAAAAAAGGAAACCTGGATATATTTAATTTCATTAATCTGGCTTATTTTGGGTCCAATCCCCGCGGCTTTTACTTTTGAAGATATACCTCATTTTCAAAGATCCATTATGATGCAGACAGGCTTTTTACTAATAGCCGGTTATGGGGCAATAATTTTATTGGAAAGCTTCAAAAATAAAAAATGGAAAATTGTTCTAATAACTTTGCTTGGAGGATTGTATTTATATGGAGTTTTGCTCTTTGGCCACGATTATTTCCACCACATGAATCTTTACCAGCCGTGGTACAGAAACGAAGGGCAAAAAGACTTGGTTTTGGCTTTGGATAAATATGTAAAACAAGGGTATTACGTTGACATGACAACCCAAAATGCAAATAGACTAATCTTTTACTTATTTTTTAATAAAACAGATCCGGCGTATTATCAAAAAATCGGATCTCCAAGGGACAAAAACGGATTAAGATTCGGCAATTTTATCTTTGATGATTCAACATGTCCGTCAAATAACGTTGAAGGTTTATATAAATGGGGAGTAGTGCCAATTTTTGTAGACGCAGGTAATTGCGAAGTTTACGCTAGTTATAAAAAACTTGAATCTATAAAGCGCGCGGATGGTAGTGTTGTATTTAATATTGTTAAATATTCTCCGCCACCCGATAAGGTTTTGCCATAAAGCCTAAGCTAATAAATATCAATAAATGAAAAATTTAGTAATGCGCTTTGTTAAAAGATTTATTAAGTCAGAGCTGGTTAGCGGAAGTTTTTATATTATGGTTGCCGGTACAACCGGCGGGTTTCTTGCGGCGATTTTTAATTTTTTTCTTGTCAGGAAAATAACTCCCGAAGAATACGGAATATTTATTTCTTTAATTTCTTTTTCTGGTTTAATAACTATTCCGTCTCAATCCATAACTGTTTCAATAGTCCAGTATGCGTCGCCTTTTCTTTCAAAAAAAGAAATAAAAAAAGCGTCGTTTCTCTATACCGCTTCTTTAAAATATATAGGTATCTTGAGTATTTGTCTGTTTATATTTTTTATAGCTTTTTCAAAATTTTTTGCCGGGTTTTTACATATAAATAACATTTATTATTTATGGGTAGCGGCTTTAATTATTTCTCTTGGGTATTTTGGTATTATAAACATGGCTTTTCTTCAAAGCCTACTTAAATTTAAATTCCTGGCAATCGTAGGTTTTGCCGGCAATGTAACAAAACTTGTTCTTGGAGTTGCATTGGTACTTCTTGGTTTTAGGGTTTATGGAGCCTTGGCAACAGTAATTGTTGTCGGGCTTATTCCTATTATTTCTGGCTTTTTTCCCTTATGGTTTATCATAAAAAGCGAAAAAGAGAAGCCTGTTTTATCAAAAAGGGATGTGTTTTCTTACGCGATAGCCGTTTCTATTATCTCTTTATCCTTAACCTCTTTTACTTCTACAGACGTAATTTTGGTAAAACATTTTTTTAGTCCAACACAGGCAGGATTGTACTCGGGATTATCCCTTGTTGGCAAGGTAATTTTTTATTTAACAGCTCCTATCACAATGGTTCTATTTCCACTTGTGATTAAAAAAATGCACGAGGGAGTAGATTTTATAAAGACTTTTTATCTGGCGCTTTTTCTTGTTCTTGTTCCATCTGTCGCAATCAGTTTGTTTTATTTTATATTCCCGAAATTTACAATTATTTTTTTTCTGGGAGGGAAAAGCTATCTGACTTTGTCCCCTTATGTAGGTTTGTATAGCATATTTCTTGTTATATTTTGTCTTTTAAATGTTACGATAACTTTTCTTTTGTCTCTGAAAAAAACATCGGTTGTTTTCCCCATGCTACTTGGGACTATTTCCCAAATTGTATGTATTTATCTGTTCCATAAAAATTTTTTCCAAGTAATTTACGCGGGCCTTGGTGTTACCAGTATACTTCTTGTGGCTATTTTGTTATATTATGTAAGAAATTATGAGTCTAAAAAAACGCAAAAGACTGCCTCAATTATCCTTAATAATCCCAACATATAAACAACAGAAAACCATAAAAAGAGATATCCAAAGAATCAAAAAAACAATGGATGGTCTTAAATTTCCTTATGAAATTATTGTTGTAGTTGACGGGAGAGTAGATAAAACTTTTGAAAAAGCAAAAGAGGTGAAAGCCAGAAATGTTTCAGTTGTGGGCTATTCTCATAACTTTGGAAAGGGTTATGCGGTTAGATTTGGTATAGCAAATTCAAAGGGGAAAATAATAGGTTTTATAGATGCGGGAATGGATTTAAACCCCGCATATATTCAACTTTTATTGACCGAATTTAAATTAAAGAATGCGGATATAGTTATTGGCTCAAAGCTTCACCCGGATTCAAAAGTAACTTACCCATGGCAAAGGGTGGTTTTATCGTGGGGTTACAGATCTCTAGTGAAGGCTTTATTTGGTCTTTCCATTAGCGACTCGCAGGTCGGAATGAAATTTTTCAAAAGAAAAGTTTTAGAAGTGGTTTTGCCCAGACTTATTGTAAAACGCTATGCTTTTGACATAGAAATTTTAGCGGTTGCTCATTATCTTGGATACAAAAAAATATTCGAAGGTCCGATTGAGTTAAGGTTTAAAGGATTTTCCAGTATCAATTCCAAGAGTTTCTGGGGTATAATTTATTCAATGCTCTACGATACGTTTGCGGTATATTATCGTTTGAAATTTTTGCATTATTATGATTCGGGAAAGAAAAGAAAATGGCAATATAATCCCGAACTCAACTTCCGCGTCAATTTACCCTAAGTTTTATGGATATATTTATTCTTAATTGGAAGGATATTAAGCATCCCGGTGCCGGTGGAGCAGAGGTGATTGCTTTTGAATTAGCCAAAAGATTGGTCAAAGCCGGAAACACAGTGACATTTTTTTCAAGATCATATCCAGGGTGCAAGCAAACAGAAGAAATAAGCGGGATAAAAATAATCAGAAAAGGCGGAATGTTAAGCGTTTATTTTCATGCCTTTTTATATTATATGAACCTTAAAAATAAGCCTGATAAAGTTATAGAAATGATAAATACAATTGCGTGGTTTACTCCCTTTTATGTTGAAAAACACAAAAGATTCGCTTATTTAAATCAATTGGCAAATGAGGTTTGGTTTTATGAATTCCCTTTCCCTTTGGCAATTACAGGTTATATAGTTGAAAGAGTTGAGTATTTATTTTACAAAACAACTAAGTTTTTATGTTATTCAAAAAGTACTAAAGAAGATCTTGCTTCTTTTGGAATACCGCCAAAAAATATTTCTGTTTTTCCAATAGGAATTGACCACGACAGGTATTTTAAGCAGGGTAAGAAAGTTCAATATCCTTTGTTTATTTTTGTTGCAAGACTTGTTTCGATGAAAAAAGCAGACTTATGTATTTTGGCGATGAAAAAGGTTGTTGAAAAGTTCTCTCACGCAAAATTGGCAATTATAGGTGTAGGAAAACAGGAAAATTCCCTCAAAGATTTGGTAAATAAGTTGAGTCTTTCAGAAAATGTAGTTTTTGTAACTAAAGATAACTTTTTTCTGACTAAAAATTCAAAAGATATAAAGGTTAAGCTTATGCAGTCTGCGTGGGCTCTTTTACTTCCCTCAATTAAAGAAGGGTGGGGTTTGGTTGTAACGGAAGCAGGAGCTTGCGCAACGCCCTCAATTGTTTCAGATGTAACTGGCCTTCGTGATTCTGTGGTCAACAACCAAACAGGAATAGTTTTATCCAAACGCCCAAACGAAAATGATTTATCCAAAGCATTGGAAAAAATAATTGAAGATAGTAGGCTTCGTAAAACATTGTCGGAAAACGCGGAAAAATTTGCAAATAAATTTTCATGGGACAGGAGTTTTAAAGAATTTATAAATATACTTCAAGGGTAGAATATGAATAAAAATCCTTTGGTTTCTGTTATTATTTCGACTTTCAATAATGAAAAAACAATCGGTGTTTGTTTAAAGTCCATAAAAAACCAGTCTTACACAGAAATAGAAATTATTATTGTTGATGAATGGAGTAAGGATAAAACAGTAAAAATTGCAAAATCATTTGGCGCAAAAGTGTATTTTTATGGAAAAGAAAGGGCAAACAATAGAAATTTTGGAATAAAAAAAGCAAAAGGTGAATATTTCTTTATTTTGGATTCCGACATGGAACTTGAAAAAAATATTATTGAGGAATGCGTTAACATATGTTTAAGTAGGAAAGCAGAGGGAGTTGTAATTCCGGAAAAATCCGTAGGAGAAGGTTACTGGGCAAACGTGAGAGCATTTGAAAGAATCTACAACAAGGGCAACAACAATGTTGAAGCAGCAAGGTTTTTTCCTAAAAAAGTAATTCAAAAAATCGGAGAATACGACACGGAAATAGTTGGTGCGGAAGACTGGGATTTACAACAGCGTTTTTTTAAAAACGGATTTAAAGTTACGAGGACAACGGGTTTTTTAATCCATCATGAAGGAAATATAAACCTTTTAAAACTTTTGAAAAAAAAGATGTATTACGGCAAGGCTTTTCTTCTTTATCAAAAAAGATACCCTGAAGCATTCAGGAATGCAGTAATCAGAAAAGAACTTTTTAGAAACTCAGTTCAATTTATTATTCATCCTAAATATGGTATCGGAGTTTTTGTGCTAAAATGTTTGGAAGGATTGTCACTTTTTACCGGAATGTTTATGGCTAAAATTGGTATCGAAGCAAAACATTATTAAAATGAAAATAAACAACAATCTCCTTTCAGAAATAAAAAAGCAAAAAGACTCAATCCATATTGTGTTGATAGGTACAAAGCCGGAGGTTATAAAGCAGGCGCCTTTGATTCTTGAACTAAAGAAAAGAGGACACTACACATTGGTTGTCCATTCCGGCCAACACAAGGATTTTAATTTATCAGGCGGAATGGAAAAAGAATTTGGAATAACACCCGATATAAACTTAGACGTTGGAGGAATGCTTTATGAACAACAGGCACAGATTATCGAAAGGTTTGGGTCTCTTTTGCACGAGCTAAAACAATATAATAAAAAAATTATTCCCTATGTTTGCGCAGATACAACAACCGCTCTTGCAGCAGGGATTGCATCGTTTGCAAATCTTATTTCAACAGTCCATGTTGAGGCAGGGCTTCGGACGATGTCTCCTACAAAAGAGTTGACATTAAGCTTGCTAGGTTCCAAGGTAAATCTTAAATCGTATTTTGAGAAATCAAAAAAGAAAACCCTCTGGAAAAAAGGGTCATACGAACCATACCCTGAGCAATTTGACACCCGTGCAGCAGGGCCATCGGCAGGAATTCATTTGGCACCTGTTGATTTAAATCGCGAAAGTTTGGAAAATGAAGGATACGACCCAAAAAGAATTTTTGTAACGGGAAATTTAGTAAGCGATGCTCTCCAAATTATTGACAAAAAAGTAAAAAAAAGTAACATTTTTGAGCGGTTTCCAACAATTAATAAAGAAAATCTAATCAGGTTTTGTATTCACAGAAGGGAAAACGTTACATCTTTGCAGAGGTTTTTGTCAATTTTTGAGGCAATGGAGGAAATTGTTAAAAAGGGATTTCCAAGCATTCTAATCTCTCTTAGGTCAACGGAAAAATCATTTGAGGCATATGGGCTAAAAAACAGGGTAATGGATTTGGCTAAAAAATATCCTCATTTTGTTTATACACCGGTTTTGCCATATTATTCGGACACAATAGCAATTATGAAAAGATGTACTCTTGTTGCAACGGATTCGGGGAGTATTCAGGAAGAAACAAATCTGTTAGGGATACCCGGCGTTGTTTTAAGGTTTAATACCGACAGGCCCGAGTCTGTATTTTCAGGAAGCAATGTAATTGCTCCTCCAATGACAAAAGCAACTGTTTTAAAAGTTATACTTGCCGTAATGGAAGACAAAACTCTTCAGGAGAAAATGAAAAAAGCGCCAAAACTATATGGGGAAAATGTTGCTAAAAAAATGGTAGACATTATGGAAAAGGCTACAAAAGAAGGATCTAATTTTAACATTTTTGAATTTATGGAGCACGAAAAACTGGGACTTACCAAAAAACCATTTTGGAAACACCAAAAAATTGA
>JANWKV010000035.1 GCA_025451195.1 Candidatus Microgenomates bacterium
AGGTAAAATGGAAAAAGAGAGAATTTCACCAACATCCACTCTAAAATTCTGGTCAATAAGGTGGTAAGGAAAAAATAAGTAGAAAATTCCTGCTGCAAAAGCACCAAGAGTATTTTTAGTTATCTTTTTTGCAAGAAAATACATTGTTATTCCAGACAGGATAAAATTACCTGCAAGGAATATTTTCATGCTGTAAATATACGAAACACCTAAAAGGTGAATAAGAGAAATAAGAATATAAGGCAACGGATTTATAAAAATAAACAGCGGATATCCATAGGTATTATTTAATTCTCCTGCCCATGAAGGAAATAAATTACCCTGGACCAAATTTGAATAAAAGGAGATTGTCCTATAAATGTGCAACGTAAAATCTCCGCTTTCATAAACACCGTTTCTAAATATAGTAATTGTTGGTAAAACAGTAATTAATACAAGAAGTAAAAGCAAATTAAATTTCTTTTTTGGGAATACGAAAACATAAAATAAAACAAAGATTGTCAAAATTATCAAAGACAACCCGCTTATAAATACCATTTTTACCGGATCGTGAAACATAGAATTATGCTATACTTTTGAGGCCAAAAGCGCAAGTACATTTGGTGGGCAGTGCATATGAAAACCAGTTTTATTACGACCGTCTATAACGAGGAAAAAACAATTATTCCTTTTCTAGAATCGATTGCCTGCCAGACTCAACTTCCAACGGAAGTAATAATAGTTGATGCAAAATCTAAAGATAAGACTGTAGATAAGATTAAAGTTTATAGGTCAAAATTTAAGAAAAAAAATATCTCTCTTAAAATAATTATTAAGGAGGGGAACAGGTCTGTTGGAAGAAACGAAGCAATAAAGAAAGCTGGATATGATACTATTCTATGCTCTGATTCCGGCTGTATTCTTGAAAAAGACTGGATTAAAAATATTACCAAGCCTTTTATTTTTAAAAACACTTCTGTTGTTTCGGGTTTTTACAAACCTGTTATTAAAAACGTCTTCCAAAAATGTCTTGCGGCTTATACATGCGTACCAGAACAAAAATTAAATCCCGATACCTTTTTACCCTCCAGCAGATCTGTAGCTTTTAAAAAATCCGCTTGGAAAGAAGTAGGCGGTTTTCCGGAGAATTTATCAACTTGCGAAGATTTGGTTTTTGATAAAAAGTTAAAAGAAAAGGACTATATTTTTATTTTAGTTAAAAATGCGGTTGTTTATTGGCCTCAAAGAAAGAACGTTTGGGAAGCATTTTTACAGTTCTTCTGTTATGCAAGGGGAGATGGCTATGCACATTATTTTAGACCTCAAACTCCTACTTTATTTCTAAGATACGTCTTGGGCGCTGTTCTTTTAATTGATGCTTTAGCATTACAATCGGCTGTTCTTTTTTATTTGTTCTACCTTGCAATTGTCTTATACATTTTTTGGAGCATTAAAAAAAATTATTTCTACATTAAAAATTATAAGGCTATTTTCTTTCTTCCATTGCTTCAGTTTATATCTGATGCCTCTGTAATTAGCGGAACGATTCTTGGATTTTTACAATCTATTTTGCAAATTTAAAGTTTCAAAATTTCTGTTAAAAAATTCTGTATGGCGACTTTCAGTAGTTTAAATAATTTATAATAGTAAAATGGGATATATATCTAAAGCTGCAAAAGGTGTAACTTGGATGTGGTCTTTTCGGGGAATCACCCGTGTTATTGCATTTGTAAAGATATTAGTACTTGCCAGACTATTAACTCCCCTTGATTTTGGTGCATTTGGCATTGCAACGCTGGTACTGGGCGCTATCGATACTTTCACTGAAGTTTCAACGGACATTTTTTTAATTCAAGAAAAAGATGGAGCAAAAAAATATTATAACGAAGTTTGGACTGTTTCAATTTTAAGGGGAACATTGCTTATGGTTATTATTATCTTTATGGCTCCTTTTGCTTCTTCTTTTTTTAGATCTCCCCAATCACTTTTTTTAATAATCCTAATTAGTCTTGTTCCCTTTTTCCAAGGATTTGATAATCCTTCTACAATAGTGTTTCAGAAAGATCTTTTTTTTAACAAAGAATTTTTTTACCGGCTAACTATTTATAGTGCCGATGCCATAAGCTCAATTACCTTAACACTTTTAACAAGAAACGTAATGAGTTTGGCTGTTGGAACAATAATTGGCGCAATCACGGAAGCTGCTCTTTCATTTTTTATTTCTTCTCCAACTCCTAAATTGTCCTTTGACCGAAAAAAAATAACTTATATGTTTCACAGATGTAAATGGATAACTTTAACGGGAATTTTTATATTCTTATCCGGAGAAACAGACAGTGGAGTAGTAGGCAAAGTACTTGGCCAAACATTCCTGGGAATTTATCAGATGGCTTTTAATCTTGCAACGCTCCCAATTTCAGAAATTACAGATGTCGTTAGCAAAGTATTCCTTCCCGTATTCAGTAAAATAGAAGAGGAGAGAAAACGTTTATTAAATGCATATTTAAAAAGCACACTTTTTATTGGTGTTTGTTCAATAATTATCGGGACTTTTTTGTTCTTTTTTACAAAAGAAATTGTACTGATTTTGTTGGGAGAAAAATGGATTGGGGCCGTCCCAATAATCAAAATTCTAGTTATTTTTGGGGTTGTTAGAGCTACATTCGGTTTTGCTTCCACTCTCTTTTTATCTGTTAAAAAACAGTCGTATCACATGATAATGACTTTTGTACGCCTTCTTACTCTAATAATAACTATTGTTCCTTTAACCCTTAAGTTTGGACTGGCCGGAACAGCTTTTGCGGCAGTAATTTCTTCACTTGTTGAGATCCCGATTATTTGTTACTATACCTTCCATATCTTTGCTTCAAAGAAATAATTTTTGACTCCTTATGAATTTTTTAAAAAAGAGTTTACAGGATAATCCTAATAGACAAATTTTACTGGACTTTTTAGAAAAATATTGGTACGTGCCGTCAGATGTTCTTCAAAGAGGACTTGAGGCAAATATTTGGACAAGATGCTCAATAAACCATCCGGTTTTGGACATAGGAATTGGAAATGGATCTATAAGTAAACTTCTGTTTAAAAACTGGAAAAAAATTGATATTGGAATTGATATTGAAGAAAAAGGACTTCAAGAAGCATTTAAAACTAATATGTATAAGAAAGTAATTCGTGCTGATGCAGAAAATATGCCTTTTTCATCCAATACATTTGAGTCTGTAATTTCAAATAGTACATTCGAACATATTGGTGATGATAAAAAAGCAGTTTCAGAAGTTTCAAGAGTCCTTAAAAAAGGTGGATGTTTTTTTTATACAGTTCCAAGTTCCCAACTTATTCCAATCATTTTTCTAAACAGAAGGAAAAATAAAAATAAGATAAATTTTCTAAATAAGAGACTCTCCCATCTGCATTACCGTTCTCTACCGGAGTGGAGAAAAATTCTTAAAAAAAACAAACTAGAACTTGTTTTTTCGCATTTTTACTTCCCTGAAAACACCGCAAAAATGTGGTACAAATTGCTTATTTTATCAACGGCAAAAATCAGTAAAAAAGAATTATGGTCTGTCTTAGGATTTTCTAAAATAACCCGATTTATTCCTAAAGAATTAGTCAAATATATTTTAAAGAGATTTATTATAAAAACACCATACTTTAATGGTCTTTCTTCAGAAAATGAAGGGGGCATGATCTTTATGGTAGCTAAAAAGATATAAAATACAAAAGATGAAAATAGCGCTTTTTCACGAATTACCGCCAGGCGGAGCAAGAAGAGGAGCAATATTTTTTGCAAAAGAACTAATTAAAAATGGCCATATTTTAGATCTTTATTATGTGGACAACCAAGAAAACTTTCAAGAAGAATCATTTTTTAAAAAAAAATATTTTTACAATTTTAAACCTATTATCTGGAAAGGAAATAATTGGATCGCAAAATTGTACAGAGACACAATCGAACTCTTAAAAATTAAATCTTTACATAAAAGAATTGCAAAAGAGATTGATGAAAAAAAATACGACATTGCATACATTCATGGTTCACGCTTTACGCAATCTCCATTCATATTAAGATTTTTAAAAACAAGAAATGTTTACTATGCGCAGGAACCATTAAGAATGGTTTATGAAAGACAGTTTGAAATTCCAAATAATTTGATTTTTTTTAAAAAAGCCTACGAAATAATATCAAGGCTTGTCAGAAAAAATATTGATAGAAAAAATATATCAAGTGCCGATAAAGTACTCACTAACTCTAAATTCACAAAACAAAATGTTTTTAACGCATATAAAATAAACAGCAGCGTTTCTTATATGGGTGTTGATTCAAATATTTATAAACCAAAAGAAGGTAGAAAAAAGATTGATATTCTATACATAGGGTCAAAACATTTTTCAGACGGTTACGAATTGTGCCTAAAAGCACTAAAATTGCTTAAAAATAAACCAAAAACTGACTTTTTAATAAAAGAGGAGCGTTGGATATCCAGCGATAAAGAAATAAGCCGGATATATCAAAATTCCCACATTGTGCTATGTTTCGGACAACTAGAACCATTTGGTTTAATACCGCTTGAGGCAATGGCTTGCAAAGTACTGGTTATTGCCGCAAACGAGGGCGGATACAAAGAAACAGTTGTAGAGGGTAAAACAGGTTTCTTGGTACAAAGGACTCCTCAAGATATTGCAAAAAAAATATCGTATTTATTAACCAACCCAAAGAGGTTATCAGTTATGGAAAGTTTTTCAAGAAAATATATACTAGATAACTGGACTTGGGAAAAGCGGGGTAAAGAACTTTCCCAATTTTTTAGAAATTTTATAAAAAAGTCATGAAAAAACCACTCGTATCTATTATTTTTGTTAATTACAAAGTTAAAAAAGAACTTTTTAATTGTCTAAAATCGATAGAAAAATATAAATCAGAAATTCCCATAGACGTCATTGTAGTTGATAATGATGAAAGTCCAACAATTCAAGCGGAATTAAAAAAGGAATTTCCTTTTGTAATATATAAAAAGAGTTCAGAGAATATAGGATTTGGAGCCGGAAATAATTTTGGGGCAAAAGATGCAAGAGGCGAATATTTGTTCTTCTTAAATCCCGATACCATTTTGTATAAAAACACAATCGGTAGTCTTTTGATGTTTTACAAGAACAATAAAAAAGTTGGTATTGTAGCTCCTCTGCTTTTAAATCCAAAAGGACAACCATACAACCTTCAAGGAACAAAAACACTAACACCTCTCCGTGCAATTTTCGGACTATCATTTTTGAATAAACTGTTCCCTAATAATCCGGTATCAAACGGTTATTGGTTAAAAGGATGGGATAAATCAAAAATTAAAGAAGTGGATGTTGTACCCGGCACAGCATTTATGATTAGCAAAAAATTGTTTAAGCAAATAGGCGGATTTGATGAAAAGTTTTTTCTTTACTTTGAAGAATTTGATCTGTGCAAAAGGGTTAAGGAACTGGGATACAAACTTTTTATTATTCCTCAATCTAAAGTTTTGCATCTTTGGGGCAAAAGCACCAAACAAAGTAACAAGAATATAAAAAAAATATTTGAGACAAGCAGATTTTATTATTTTAAAAAAAATTTTGGATTAATAAATGCAGTTCTAATAGAATTATTCTTAAGAATTAAAAAAGAACATTTGATTTTTATAATAATTTTGATATTCGGTTCGTTTTTAAGATTCTTTAATGTAAACCAAAATAAGGGTTTTTATGCGGAAGTAGGAGATAATCTTTTAGATATTAAAAATGCTTACGTTCATCACTACATACCCCTTTTAGGTCCGCCTACTTCTCACCCCTGGCTTTATTTTGGTCCTCTTTTTTACTGGATTTACGGCCCAATACTCATTCTCTCCAAATTTAATCCTCTAAGCCATGCATATTTTGGTGTAGTTATTTCTATACTTACCATAATTGCCAACTACCTTGTAATCAGTAAAATTTTTAACAAAAAAACAGGCCTTATTTCCTCTTTTCTTATATCCATATCTCCTATGTATATGATAGCGGTCAGTGTGGCAAGATTTATTTATGTCGTACCTTTTTTAATTTACCCGTTTTTGTATTTATTTTATAAAATTATATCTGAAAAAAAGAAATATTTTTTTGGAACAGCACTAGTTTTGGGTATAATGTTAAATTTTCATTATTCAACACTTATTCTTATTCCATTTTGTATCACTGTATTAATTATTAAAAAGATTCCTCTAGACAAAAATGCTATTGTCGAAAGCATTATCGGATTCTTATTGCCTCAAGCGCCGCTTGTCTTATACGACAGTCAACACAAGTTTACAATGTTAAAAAACCTATTTCTTTGGTTTCCATATAAAGTTTTGATTTTTTTACACCTTTACCATAATACAAATTTACATTCCTATACCATCGATACCAGCAATATCACATTTTTAAATTTCTTTTTAATAAGCTTTTCTTCAATTAATGAAAGGCTATTAAGCCTCCCCGGTATAATTATCTTTGTAGTTGTTCTTATTTTTATTGCACTGCATATTTCTAAGTTTTTTAAGAGTAAAGGCACAGATTTAAAATGGCTTTTCCTTATACTTTGGTGTTTTTGGGGACTGTTTTCAATTTTTATTCAAGGCTCTCCCCCATTACATTACTTTGTTCCTCTATTCCCGCTACCTATCTTATTTTTTTCTCTTTTTCTTTCGGATATCTGGAAAAGAAATAAAGGCAAGTATATTGTGCTTGCCAGCCTACTCCTGCTGTTAATTTCTAACTGCTTATATTTTTTCTCTGACAAATGGTTTTTTCAAACAGGAGGAATAGACTATTCTACAAAACAAAAAATTGCCCGTATTATTGTTAACGATGCCAAAGGAAAGCAGTTTGTTTTAAAAAGAATAGGATACAATGATTTTTTCCCTAAGCAATTTGCACAAGACTATATATATCTTCTTTGGCTAGATGGAAACGAGCCCGTTAACGACTCTAAGCTAGAATACACGATAATTGAAGAAGCAAATAAAATTCCTAAAAAAATTCCATCAAAAGCAAAGTTATTTGTCGTAAACTCTAACATTACTGTCGAAAAAACGGTTAGTGAATAAAAATATGAAAACGCTTGTTTGTGCAATATGCGGAAATAACAGAAATGCTGTTGTTTTATACCGAGCAAATTTTGAAGATAAAAATCTAAATGAAAAAACTTTTTCTGCGAGAAGAACACCTGACAGAATCCATTACCGCTTTCTTCTATGTAAAAAATGCGGTCTTATATTTTCGAGCCCGATCTTGTCTTCTGAAAGAATAAAAAAGTTATATAAAAAAAGTGATTTTACTTATTCAAATGAAGCACATTACCTTGCAAACACTTATGGCTATTATCTGGAAAAGGTTCTTCCAGAGTCAGGAAGAAAAAATCTTAAACTTTTAGATATTGGTTGTGGCAACGGATTTTTTTTAGAAAAAGCTAAGCTAATGGGAGTTGGACATGTTTTTGGAGTTGAACCCGGAAAAGAGTCTGTTAAAAAAGCCAGAAGCGATGTAAGAAAAAACATAAAAATAGATGTCTTACGCCCTGGATTATTTGGTAAAAATTATTTCGATGTTATTTGCTGTTTCCACACTCTTGACCACGTCATAGACCCTAACGATTTTCTCAAAACAGTTAACAACTATCTAAAACCAGGCGGAAAGATATTATTTATAACTCACAATACAAGCGGATTATCTGTAAGACTTTTTAAAGAAAAATCTCCAATCTTTGACATTGAGCATGTTTATCTATTTAATCCTAATACACTCTCAATAGTATTCATAAAAAACAAATTCAAAAAAATAAAGGTATTTAATCTTAAAAACACGTACCCGTTATCTTACTGGCTGAGGTTACTGCCCTTCTCAAAAGATCTGAAAGACATACTAATTCCCATTTTTCAGAAATTAAAATTTCTAAACATTCCCCTTTCCCTTAAAGCAGGAAATATAGTCATCATCGCAGAAAAGTAGTTTTTTCTTTATTTCTTGATAGTTTTTTGCTGTAAATTACACTTTTAATGATGAATCTGGGCCTCATTTTAACTTCTTCAAAAATTTTGCCTATGTATTGTCCTAATACGCTAATCCCTAAAAGCTGTACTGCTCCAAAAAAGAACACGGCAACCAAAATTGTTGTTATTCCCGGTGGTGTAATATTAAAAAAAATAATTTTTACAAAAATTTGATATATTATTGCAACTAACGACAAAAGAAATACGAAAAAAGACATATATATCATTACCTGGAGCGGGACATATGAAAAAGAAAAAATACCTTTTAAAGCCCAATTGACATTTTTAAAAAAATTATTTGTTGTTTTGCCAAACATTCTCTCCGGCCTAACGTATGGAATTCCTATTTGTTTAAATCCTACCCAAGCGCGTAGCCCGCGGATAAATCTGTCCCTTTCAGGGAATTTCCTTAAAACACTAACAACTTTTTTATCAATCAATGAAAAATCTCCCGCATCCAGAGGAATATAAACGTATGACAATTTATTAAACACTCTGTAAAAAAGTTTATAAAAAATACCCATATATATAGGCGCCTCTCTTTTCACCCTGATCCCATATACAACGTCGTAACCTTTTACCCATTTATTGTAAAATTTTTCAATCATTTCAGGCGGGTCCTGCAAATCTCCATCCAACAATACAACAGCATCACCTGTTGCAATGTCCATTCCGCTGGTAAATGCCATTTGTGAGCTGAAATTTCTTGAGTGCATAATTCCAATTACATATTGGTCTTTGTCCACTATTTCTTTTATAACTTCTTCTGAATTATCGGGACTTCCGTCATTTACAAAAATGATTTCATAATCGGCACGGATTTTTTTAAATACCGCAACAAGTCTTTTATGCATAATTGGTATTGCTTTTTCATCACGGTAGCAGGCAATGATTGCGGAAATTTTCTTTTTCATAATTATTTTCTCAAGTTAAGATACCATGGTTTGGAAACTTTTACCATTTTGGAAACTATTCCGGGAATTTCCTCTTTTGTCTTTGGCCAAACAGGAGTTATGTTTTTAAAAATTTTTATGATTTTTTTATCTTCTTTTGCCCAATGGGAAAATCCGTCATGAAAATAATCCATGCCGCGGCCGGATCCAATAAGCCTGACAGGAATAGATTCCCCGTTTACATAGTTTCTTATTGTTTCAAACGGTCTATATAAGAGAAAGGGCGTAATCGAATAAACAAAAGGCTTCTTGCCCTCAAGTGCAAGCCCAATTCCAACTCCAAGCATTGCCTGTTCTGCCGAACCGACATTAATAAATCTTTCAGGAAAGTCTTTTTTTATAAAATCAAACATTTTGTAACCCAAATCCCCTGTTACAAGCCAAGTATTTTTATCTTTTACCATCTGGTTATAAAGCTCGTAAGCAAACCATCCGCGCATTGAATCAAAACGGTATTTGAGAGGTAATCTTTTATTCATTTAACATATTCATAGAAGCAGTAAACTCCATGTCAGACATAACTTTGTAATGGGCATCCTGTCCTTTAAGTATTGGAAGTTGATCAACGGTTGTTTTTGCTATTATAACAACGGGCCCTATATATTTCTTCTTAAGTTTTTTACTCAAATCCAAAATGTCATGCCCGTTAGAATTTAGCACATTTGCTCCAAATGATTTAAAGCGAAATGCAAGTGTCCCGGTATTAATAACACCATATGCCCCATACGCATTTGCATTCACTATTATTTTTAAATTGCTTAATTTGTTTTCTCCGGCAATTCTAACAGCCTCCCAAATACTTCCTTCCGCACACTCTCCATCGGAAATCAAACAATAAACGTCTTTTTCCCTGTTTGCAAATGCAATTCCAACTGCAATAGGCAAACCCTGGCCCAAACTTCCTGAAGAAACATGAATTCCATGTTTCTTATTTCTATCTGGATGAATATTTAAATTTTTTAGAGTTGATTTTTTAAGATACCCATAATTTTCCAAAATAGCGTACAACGCTACTCCCGCATGTCCCGCGCTTAGTATAAATTTTTCATTTTTCTTTTTTATATTGTATATTGCCGTTATAATATCTATTGCTGAAAAACAAGAGCCAATATGGCTGGCTTTGGCTTCGTAAGAAATTTGCAGTATGCGCCTTCTATAATACTTTTGTTTACTTGTGAGTTTTTTTATGAATCTTTTTATTTTATCTTGTTTCATAGTCAGGATAATTTTTTACAAACCATTTATAAGTTTTTAGGAGTCCGGCTTCAAGTGGAAATTTCGGGGTCCATGAAAGTAACTTCTTAGCAAGCGAATTATCCGCAACCCAATGTTCGTGATCCCAATTTCTTTCTTTAAATTCACCATTCTCTATTTTTACTTTTAAACGCGTTACTTTTAACAATTCTCGTACAACTTCTAAGTTTGTGTATTCTTTGCCGGATCCGATATTAAGAACTTCTCCCGATAGTCTGCTGCCTTTTTTTATCATTTTCATAAGCGCATTCACCACATCTTCTATATATATAAAATCGTGTCTAACATTTTTTTCCGTTATTTTAATCGATTTTCCTGTAAATAGATTTTCCGTAATTGTTGGGATTAAACGGTTTTTTTCTTCGTATGGTCCGTATACGGAAAAAAGCCTAACGCAAACAATTGGCTTATTGTACAACTTTGCAAACACCTGACAAAGGTAAGTTGCAGATGCCTTTGTTACGGAATAAAAACCGTTGGGCTCCAAAAAATCCGTTTCCTTCATTGGATTTTCTTTAAAACCGTATTCCGAAGACGATCCAGCATTTACAAAAACTTTGTAGTTAATGTCTTTAGCAGCAAAAAGTAAATTATAAGTAGATTGAATATTTACATCAATCATCTTATCAACATCATTTTGAGTTGAATTAACTCCATAAGCAGCCAAATGGAAAATTGCCGCAGGATTGATTTTTTTTAGCAGTTGGACAAGAGTGTTTTTATCAGATAGCGATGTTGAATGAATTTTTATTTTCTTCAATACATGATTTAAGCGCCAGAGATTTGTTTCTTTTTTACAAAGCAGATGAACTTCAAAATTTTTTCTAAGAAGCCTAAATGTTAAATTGGACCCAATAAACCCTGCCCCGCCAGTTATTAATACGGCTTGTTTAGCGTGCATTTTTTTAGATTATATCGCAATCCAGCCTTGGTGTCATTCAGAATTTATGGATTTCTCTTATAAACTTTATAAAGAGGTACGCCGTCTACTTTTGATGCATAAACTAAATCGTAATTTTTATAAATCTGATCGTACTCTTTTAAAGACTTAGGGTTATTGAAATCCTGTTTTTGATAATAATAATAGCTTGTTATAACGTAGTCATATTTTTTTCCACTTTTATATTGTTCGTAATGAAACTTATCCGAAGTTTCTATATAAAAAAGCGCACTAAATTTATAACCAATCGTACTGCCCGGTTTTGCGTGCGAGATGATATAGTTCCCAACTTCTTTGCCGCCGTTACTCCACCAACCTATTTCAAAAAGCTGATGTTTATATACTCCTCTAACACCCTTTACTAATTCGTTAAAATAATCAAGATAATAAGGAGAAACTTTTAACAAAGAGTATGAAAGATATAAAATAACTCCAATAAAAATTATTACTCTGTAAATTATTTTTTTTGAGAAAAGGCCGACAAGATAATCAATTCCGAGCGCGACAATCAAAGAGAATGGTGCATAAACCTGAATAATGTATCTCACACCGTGTTGTTTATATAAAATAAACGACTGCAAAAAAGGGCTTATAAACCAGATAAGTAAAATATAGAGCGTCCAATTATTTTTCCTCGGTCGAAGTTCTATTCCGAGGAAAAAAAGAATTAAAAGAAGCACCGGTGTCCTAACTAAAAATTGAACAAAGTAATAATACCAGGGTACGTGAACCGGAAACCCAAAAAACCATTCCCATGGAGAATAAATTTCTGAAAAGCGTATAGTTTTAAGGTGCAAAATCACTCCTAGAGGGTTTATAATTACGGTTGGCCAAACAAAAAGTGCTGATATAATTAATCCAGAACAAAATAAAAAAAAATATTTTTTGTTAAGTGTAATTGTTTTTTTTCGTTTAAAAATTTGCCAAAAAATATACATACATATCATCACTGGCACGAAGGAAAGATTTGTTAACTTAGACATTACAGATAGCGCTACTATTACCCCAAAAAAGAATATTTTTTTCCCTGAGTGTTTCTTTAAAAGTAAGGCAAAAAAATAAATTGTTAAATTAAAAAAAAATGAGAAAATGCTTTCTTGGGAAACAAGTTGGGATGTTCCTAAATATGCAGGGATCATTGAATAAATAATTGCACCTGCAATTCCAATAAAAGGAGAGACGTTCTCCCATCCAAACAGCATGACAATTGCAACGGAAAACGAACTCAAAACTACAGACACGGTTCTTAAATTAGTTAAATCATAATTAAAAATTGGTTCGCCATTTTTTGCAATGCTTTTAACATCAAGAGAGGCAAAAATACCATAAATAAGACGGCAAACGGGAGGAGGTTCTGCATAATGCAATAAATAGGGATTGAGAAAATCCCCCTTAAGATAGATTTGAACAAAATGATATCCAGTGCTTGGACAATACAGTTCGTCTGTCCCTCTACCCATTTTATTTAATGTGGAGAAACGCAGTACCATTGAAAAACTAAAGAGGATGAATGCAAAGACAAATTTTTTTGTACTTATTTTTTTTAAAAGAACATCCATGGGTAATTTTTAGCATTATATCATTGCCTGTAAATACGTCAATTGTTTCTTATGCAAAAGATTACAAATGCATGCTAGAATATTAAAATAAAGTCTGTTAAGAGAAAAAACATATTAGAGTTTAATAATGATGTGCTGGGAACCGGAGGATATTTATATACAAAAAAAGAAAATGCTTCTGCATATATCGCAAATCTGCACCAAACGGAAGAAATATTAAAAGAATTAAAAAAATTTCCCAAACAACTCAGTATTTTGGATGTTGGCTGTGGTGATGGAACGTATACAATTGCAATCGAAAAAAATATTCATCCAAAAAAAATTTTCGGAATTGATCCTGCCAAAAATGCTATTTCTATAGCTAAAAAAAATAAAAGCAAAGTGCGTTTTCTTGAAGGAAACATTTATTCACTTTCCAAACAATTTAGAAAAAATCAATTCGAAGTCGCAGTTATTAGAGGAGTTTTACATCATGTTTATGATCCATTAAATGCACTAAAAGAAGTAAGTAAGGTTGTTGATACTGTAATAATTCTTGAACCAAACGGCTTCAATCCAATTCTAAAAATAATTGAAAAAATTTCACCTTATCATAGAAAACACGAAGAAAGGTCATATTGGCCACCATTGCTTGCTTCTTGGATCCGGAGTAGCGGATATAAAATTGTAACCCAATCGTACTGTGGAATAGTCCCATACTTTTGCCCTTCTTGGCTTGCGAAGACACTTCGGACTATGCAACCTTTTTTTGAATCTGTACCAATAGTTAATAAATTCTATTCAGGAGTAATATTGATTGTTGCAAAAAAATAACTTCAAACTCTTCATTTTATTGTTTTCAATATAGAAGCGGTCTATAATTACAAAATATTATGAAGCCTACTTTAAATAAAATTTTTATCCTGGGGCTTGTTGTTATCTTTATCTTTTCTTTATTTCAAACAAAGACTTTTCTTCCAACCGATGTTTTGCATTTTTTACCTTCTTTTAGTCAAAGCGGATTTGTAAAACCTAAAAACTCACTTTTGTCGGATCCAATTTATCAATTTGAACCGTGGAGAAATTTTGCAAAACAACAAATTATATCAGGGCAATTCCCTCTCTGGAATAATTTGAACGGGCAGGGTAGTCCATTTTTTGCAAATCCCCAAACAACAGTCTTATTTCCGTTAAACTTCTTTTATTATTTTCTACCGATAACTTTTTCATCCTATCTTATACCATTAATGAAGATATATTTTTTTGGATTTTTTACATATCTTTATTTAAGAAGCCTTAAAATAAACAAAACCACTAGTTTTTTATCTTCATTTGTTATTTCAACTTCAGGATTTTTTATGCTTTGGCTTTTATGGCCACAAACAAACGTTTTTTTATTTTTTCCTTTAATCTTATCCCTTATTGAAAAAATTAAATCAAAACCACCCGCTGTTTACCGTTATCATCTTGGAATTACTGTTTCTATTTTCTTGGCAATTTTAGGAGGACACCCCGAAACACTTTTCCACATGACAATGATTTCCATAATTTATGCATTATTTAGACTTAAAAATAAAAGATTGTTTTTTGTATTCTTATTAAATATTTTTCTAGGTTTCTGCCTTGGGGCAATACAACTTTTGCCTTTTATAGAATATCTACTAAACAGTTATGCTCTGGGGCTAAGATCTAATACAAACCTTAATCAATCCTTACCAATACAAACATTCATTGGAAACTTATTTCCATTTTTTTTAGGGGCTCCGCATTTACAATTTTATAAACCTTTCGTAAACACAAATTTCCAGGAAATAACCGGAGGATATGTGGGTTTAATAATCATTTTGAGTGCTTTAGTTGGAATATTATTTTTTTGGAAAAATTCACTAATAAAATTCTGGAGCATATTAGTTTTAATCCTTTTGGCAATTGTTTATGGTGTCTTTCCGTTTTCTTTAATTAATTCATTGCCGGTTTTAAAATCTACTGCGAACACCAGGCTTTTGGCTTTTGGCGCATTTGGGCTGGTTACCCTCTTTGCAATAACTATTAATGAACTTTTAATAAACGAGCGACTCCAAAAGAAAATTTCCGAATTAATTTTTTACAAACTTTCCCGCGCTCTTTTAGTAATTTCTGCGATTTTACTTACGTCTACCTTTTTTTTCCGTGCGAACGGACAAATTAAATTAATTCAATTTATTATTTTTTTGACTCAACATGTTTTAATTATCGCTACAACCACACTACTTTTTTATTTTTTGTTAATTTTTTTGATCAAAAAACATTTACTTCAATCAAAATATTTATTTATATTACTACTTCCAATTATTTTACAAACAACATTATTTTTTTGGACTTATAATCCTAGCCTCCCAAAATCCAATTATTATCCGCAAACCCAATTAGTTAAAAAAATGCAGAGTCTCCCAAAAGGAACTTATTTACAGGTAGGTAATTTAACTATCCCTCAAGACACAAATATTATCTACGGACTTTCCAATGCGGAAAATTATGACGCCCTTGAAGTAAAAAGTTATAAAACAGCTTTTGACAAAGCCTTTCCAGTTAAAAATCAATGGAGTAATGTAGATAAGGTAACGCTTAAAAGTCTTAAGGAATTTGGAATTTCCTATGTTTTGTCGGACTATAATATTAATGATACTGCTCAAGAGGTTCAACCAAAATACACTAATCTTTTCGGACCTTTATTGAAAAACAAAATATTTATCATACCTTTTGTTGCTAAAGGTAATAAGCTTGAAGAAATAAGAATACTCCCCGCAAACTACAATAGAAGCAATACCTGTACTTTAAGTATAGAAATTATCAAATCAGATATTAATCTACCAATTTATGCGCAAAATATTGACTGCGAAAATCTTTTTGACAAGATGTTTTATACAATTCAATTGCAAAATGTAAACCTTTTACCAAATTCCAACTACAAATTAGAGATTTCTTCTTTAAATTCAACTGAACAAAATTCTATTGGATTATGGGGTTATAAAAACGTTCCATACGTCGAGTTATTATACAAGTCTGATTCTGCAAATTTTATTTATTTAGGTAACGAAAACAATATTCAAATTTGGAAAGTCCCAAACGTAAACCCTATTGGGATTAATATCCCTTATAAAATTGTTCATGAATCTCCATCAAGCCTTACAATCGAATATTCTACAAAGACCTCTTTCCCGACTAAATTCTATATTCCTTTTTACCCAGGATGGAAATCCACAATAGATGGAAACCAACTACCAATTAAAAATGCTCAACCATTTATAAGTTTTAATTTACCAAAAGGAGAGCATATAGTTTCTATTTTTTTTAATTCCATGTCGTTTTTACTGGGAATTTTTATTTCATTTACTACATTCGTCATACTTTGCCTTTACTTTTTTAAAAAAGAGCTTCAACAAAGATATATAAAAGAGATAGAAAAATCCTGGTTTAAAAAAATAAAAACTTTTAAGAAAAGTAGATTAACCGATTCATATATTATTTTATTTTTGTCGTCCCTGATAATTAGTTTATTTCTTGTTATTATTGTGAATTTATTTTTTATACCTAAATCTGTCGGAATTCCTGAAACAACAGTAGTGAATTGGTTTATCTCACACAAACATTCCATAGCATTGGATTATCTAAGATTCTTGACTCTCTTAATAATTCCCATTTTAACCCTTTCCGTTTTGATTGTCTTAATATGGAAAAAAAGTCGGTAATTTTTACTATTTTATTTTTAGTTATTATCTTTTTGTGGCTTCTAATCATTGGACAAGGAAACGGAATAAGTGGATTCTTTGGTAATGTTAACATTATTGATGAAGGTCAATATGCGGCATGGATAATTAATGTCTTCCATGGCAAACTTATATACAAAGACATTTTTATTCAATATGGTCCTCTTGAAATTTTTGGAATCTATATTTTAATGAGCATATTTGGACATTCTCTTTTTTTTGTAAGGTTTGTTACCGAAACACTGATGACATTTTTGGGAATTTGGGTGATTTTTGAGTTTCAGAAATATTTAAGAGTCAATAAAGTAGTTAATTTTATAACTTTATTTTTTTTGCTCTTAATTCCGGGCGTAACGCTTAGATATTGGATAGGTGTTCTTTGTATTTTTTTCGCTATAAAAGCACTTAGGGAAAATTCTGCAAAATATTCAATTATATTAGGTTTTCTTCTAGCCCTATCTCTTCTAATTACGATCGATGTTTTTATATTTTCCTCAATCGTAGTTTTCAGCTATTTCACTTATCACTTTTTGATTAACGAAGTTAATTTCAAATTAAAGAAAGTGGTTATACATACGTTATTAGGAGTATTTTGCATATTGATTCCTTTTGTTTTTGTCGCATCAAAAATGGGGTTTCTTAACTCTTACATTGACTCGTCAAAATATATCATCACATCTGTCTCAGGAGTAAATTTGCCAAACGGGCAGGGCTTGCCACAAATTAACTTCCATTCTAGTGGAACATCTCCATTGTCTTTAATTAAGTTTATTTCTTCAAAAGAAATTTTGTTTTATTTTTCGGCAATTATCCTTTTTTCTTATTTGTCTTTTTTTCTAATCAAATTCTTATTAAGAACAAATTCTAAAGAAGATACTCCAGTTTTTTTAACTACAATTTTTTCACTATTTTTATATTTTAGTATTATTGGTAGATCAGGCCACTATTTCTTGGTACTCTCTTTTGTAATTTTAATTTCCGGATACATTCTATCCGAATTAATTAAAATAAAATCAAAAAGCAAATCTGTTAAATTTTTAAAAATTCTATTCATTTTACTGTTTGTTGTCTTTGATGTTAGGCACTTTTTGATATTTCGCTATAACATTTTTTCAAACATTATAAATTCAAAAATAACTAATAATGTTTCTGGTGTTTACCCGATTTATATTTCCAAAACACAAGCTAAAGACATCAAAGACTTACAAAATTTTGTTAAAAAAGAAACAAAAATACATGCCCCAATCTATGTTTTAAATAATGAACCTGGTTTGTACTTCTTGCTAAATAGGAAAGACTCCACTAAATATGACCTTCCGCTTCTTGCAGGGACTCTTGAAAAAAGATTAGACACGATTGATCAGCTTAAAAAAAATCCTCCATTTTTTATAATTGAAGATAAAAATGCTTGGGGAGTAGACGACATTCCAGACATAAAAAGACAACCGGAAGTCTTTAAATATGTAAAAACCAACTATAAATTATTTAAAACTATTGATTCATTTAATATTTACTCTATTTAGTTTTAAACTGGGTTTGATCCAAAAGATTCTGTTTCTTAGGAGTGCCAAACAAAACCACGTAAAATATCCTGTCAAAGAACTCCATAGTTTAAAATTAGTTTTTCCATATTGTCTATCTTTCCATATTGTTGGGATTTCCAAAATTCTGGCTCCGGCCACATAACTTTTGGAAACAATTTCTAAAGTTACACTAAAACTTATAGTGCTTGAAAGCGACAACGATCGCACCAATTTTCCAGAATACATTTTAAAGCTATTTGTTGGATCACTTGTTGGTATTCCTGTAAAAAATTTGAGTAAGAATCCTGCCAATCTTGGAAATCCTACTTTTAATGGAGAGTTCAATTCTTGTGCCCCTCCTTTTGAATAACGGGAAGGACAAGCAATATCTGCCTTTGCAGGAACTAATTTAAGTAAATCCTTAACCTGCGTAAGATCATCGCATAAATCAGCCATTGTAACCAGAATTCTTTGACCCTTTGCTGCTTTTATACCTGTTCTAATAGCACCAGATGGACCTCTAGCTAAATTGTTTTTAATAAGCCGCAGATTCTTATTAATTGGTCTAATTTTACGAATAACAGGCAAAGTGGTGTCTTTTTCGTAATCGTAGATAATTAGTATCTCATGAGATACCTTAAGGTTTCTTTTTATACTTTTTAATGTTTCTATAATGTTTTTATCTTCGTTAAAAACCGGAATAATTATAGAAAGAGCCGGTAAATTTTGTTTTTCTTTTGATTTGTCATGTTTCATGAAACAATGTGTGGAGACGGCAACGGAACAATAAATTTACCTTTATATCCCTTTTGCTTCAATTTTGGAATTAGTTCTTTTGCGATATGCCAAGAAAAAAGTAAAGTATAATCCGGTTGATTAGAAATATATGTATCTTCTTCAAAAACTGGAATAAGTGTTCCTGGGATATATTTTCCAATCTTATAAGAACCTTTTGCTTCCAATGCGCATGTAACAATATCGCTGTCAAGTCCTACATAGTTAATTAAGGTACTTCCCCTGGCTGGAGCACCAATTCCATAGATTATTTGCTTTTTTTTCTTTATTCCATAAAGCAATTGATAGAGTTTAAGTTTAGATAAAAAAACATTATTTTTGAATTGTTCAAAATGCTTTATATTTGTTACTGTTTTCCTTTCCTTAGATAAAATATCTTTTACGTTTTTATCAATCTTGTATGCACCTTTTTTTGCTGCATATACTCGAATTGATCCTCCGTGTGGAGGAATTTCTTTCGCAAAAAATATTTCGAGTCCATGCATTCTCAACAAATATTGAAGACTATGCAAAGAGTAATAACGCAAATGCTCATGATAGATAGTGTCATACTGGACTGTTTTAATAAGTGAAGGAAGATAATGTGATTCCGAAATAAAAACACCTTCTATTGAAAGTATCTTTTTTATATTTTTGATAACACCATGAACTTCTTCTATGTGAGCAAATACATTTGTAGCTGTAATAATCTTTGCTTTTCCATAGTCTTTTAATATTTTTTTTGCTATTTTTTCGTCAAAATAGCTAATAATTGTTGGAATTCCCCTTTTAATAGCTAAATTTCCAATTTTTTCTGGTGTGATTCCTAAGACTTTATAATTATCTTTAAAGTTTGAAAGCAAATTTCCATCGTTAGATCCTATATCTATTACAAGCGAAGAAGAGTTAAATGAAAATAATTTAGCACACTCTTCAGACAATTCTTTAAAATTATCACGTAAGACTTTTGTTGTGCTGCTTGTGTAAGGATAATCTGAAGGAAAAATTATTTTTGGATCAACAATGCATCCGAGTTGGACTAGCTTACACCTATCACAAAAAAGCATTTGCGCTGGGTAACTTGGCTGTTCTTCCGGAATACTTCCTACTTTTAGAAATTGGTTTACAGGAGGGATATATCCTAAAAAGATAATTGATGCTAATTTTGCGTAGCCACAAACCTGACATTTGTTAACAACAACACTTGACCCGGTATTAATTGTTGAAGGAAGTATTGGATAATTCATTTATCAAATATTAGGTTCTTATTGTACCACAGATATGTTTTTGAAAGCCCTTCTAAAATTGAATATTTTGGAGAAAAACCTAAACTAAATAGTTTTGTCATGTTCGGGCATCTTCTACTTACACTCCCCTTTGGTTTTTTACCAGTAATGATTTCTATTTGTTTATTAATTACTTTAGATAATAAGGAAACTAAACCCTTTATTGTTATCTCCTCTTCTGTACCAATATTATAAATTTCTTTATTTTTTCCTTTTTTAAGAAGAAGCATAAGTCCTTCCACAAAATCGTCTATATATATAAATGAACGGGTATCGTTCCCGTTTCCCTGAATAGGTAAGTCTATTATTTTTTTTGATTTGAGATTTAACACTATTATTTTCTTAATAAGTTCAGGGATAACATGCTCTGTTCCCATATTTGGCCCATATACATTATGGGGTCTAAAAATAACTATCTTTTTGAAAATCTTACTTCCTGCAAAAAGGCTTAGCATCTCGCTTATTATTTTCCCACCTGCATATGAATATCTTGGGTTCAATGGATCGGGTATAAAATAGGAAGCAGTTTCTGGAGTTGGAATTATCTTTGGCGTTTGATAAACCTCAGAACTTGAAGCAAGAAATAATTCCGGTACTTTATTTAATTTTGCTCCATCTAAAATATTTATCATTCCCTTTACACCTACATCCAAAACAAGGTCAGGATGTTCGTAAAAGTTTTTTGTTCCATTTACAAAAGCCAAGTGGATAATTATATCTATATCTTCACAAGCTTTTTCAACTTTTTTTTTGTCTCTGATATCTGCGTAAAAAAATTCTACGTTTTGTAAATTTTTTATGTTCTTCTCTGATCCCCTTGACCCATTATCAAGAACACGTACATAATGATTTTCAGCTACGACAAGTCTTTTTACAATTGCAGACCCAATAAACCCAGCTCCTCCTGTTACCAAATACCGTTTCATAGATGAAATAGATTATATATAATAGCTCAGGAGAAGTAAATTTAATACATGAAAAAGAAAAATATACTTGTTTTTGGAGGATCAGGAATGCTTGGAACAAGAATAAGAGAACTGTTATCAAATAAATACAATATTTCTTCTCCATCAAGGAAAGAAGTTGATATTACAAACAGAAATGCTGTAGAAAAATTCCTTGACGCAACAAGTTATAATGCAGTTGTATATGCTGCAGGCGAAACCACACAAGTTGGAGCAGGGAAAAATTCCGAGTATGCAATGCAAATTAATTTTAAATCTGCTGAGCACGTTGCTAAATGTCTAAAAAAAATGAATGTTCCCCTTGTTTACATTTCAACGGATGCGGTTTTTAATGGGATAAAAAAAGAATCCCCTTACAAAGAAACTGACTATGTAAACCCAATAAATTTTTACGGTGAAACAAAAGCAAGAGGAGAAAGTGCTGTACTTTCTGCCTCAAACGAAAATGTCGTACTCAGGTTAATCACTCTTTATTCTGCAAATTACGAAAGAAAAACTGATTTTGCAAGAAAAACCATTAAAAACTTGATTGAAAACACAAAGTTTTATGGAATATCAGATCAATATTTTAATCCAACCTTTTCAGATGATGCGGTTAACGGATTATCAGCTGTTCTTGATAAAAAAATTACAGGAATTCTACATCTTGGATCTACAGATTATCTAACAAATTTTGATTTTTGTGTGATTCTTGCTAAAAAATTTGGCTACGGTGAACAATTGATTATTTCAATCTCTGTTGAAAAATTCTTTAAAAATGAAAAAATAAAAAGAGGAAAGTTTTGTTGGCTTGACACAAAAAAAGCACAAAAGCTTTTGGGCAAAAATATTTTACACACAAACGCAAAAAATATAGACAATTTTTTTAACCAATATGAAAATAATTAAATCGTTGAAATTAAAGTTTTTTAGAAAAAATTTATTTTTATATTTTCTTCTTCCTATAGCTGGGATTTTATCTAGA
This sequence comes from Candidatus Microgenomates bacterium, assembly GCA_025451195.1. Classification (GTDB taxonomy): domain Bacteria; phylum Patescibacteriota; class Microgenomatia; order Levybacterales; family UBA12049; genus JANWKV01. Next base: position 21,965 of record JANWKV010000035.1, read on the forward strand.
GTATTTTTTCTTGAAAAAATGCAATCCCATTGGGATGGGCCAGATTATACTATTGCAATTCAGCACTATTCATTAAAGAATTTTACCCCATCTCCTCCAGGCTACCCTTTATATATTGCTTTAGGGAAATTTTTTTCTTTCTTTACCAGCAACCCGCATTTGGCAATCCTTCTTGTAAGCGCACTATTTGCAGGGATTGGCTCAATTATATTTTTTAAAGTAGGGGAAATTATTTTCAACAAAACTGTTGGAATAATTGCATCTGTAGTATTTCTTACTTCCCCCACATTGTATTTTTTTGGCATTACAGCTAATCCCTATGGTATTTTACCAACAACAGCTTCACTTCTAGCAATTATTGTGTATTTGATAGTATTAAGAAAAGAGAATTATGGATTTTTGCTTGGAATTGTTTTATCTTTTGCAATAGGGGTTAGACCTCAGGACGCAATGTTTCTTTTACCTTTAGCTATTTATGGATTTATTTATTTACCAAAAAAGGATAAAACCCTGGCAATTATTGGATTTTTGGGTTCATTTTTAGTTTGGTTTATTCCATTTATGAACCTTGTTGGGGGTATTAATGAGTATCTAAGGCTTATTTTGCCTTTTTTTCAAGACCAAGCAAAGCCCAGTTTTTCGATTGCAAGATTTGAATACATCTTACCCATTTTAATAAAAGGATTTTCCTTAACACTTGGTCTTTTTGGTATTTTTGTTATATATTTTTGCAAAGTGGTTTTGAAAGCACTAAGAAAACCTAAATATTTAACAAGATCTAGACTAAACTTAATAATTTTATTTCTACTTTGGTTACTCCCTTCTTTTCTATTTAACTTATTTATAAGAAGTGATCACGCTGCTCATCAAATGACATATTTGTCTGCACTTATTTTTTTATCTTCTTATGCAATGTGGAAATCATCTCAAAAATACAAAGTAATTTTATTTGGATTGGTAGTATTTTTAAGTCTTTTTAATCTTTATACTTTTTTTAGAAACAGAGACCCACAAATGGTAAAACCTTATGTTTCACAGTCGTACCACTATTCAGAAATTGTTAAAAACAATATTCGCCTTTCTGCAATTATTTCTTATATAAAAAGGAATTATTCAGTAAAAACTACATTGATTGAAACAGATCCGGAAATTTTTAGACCTGTTACATATTACTTAACCAATTTCAATATTTACGCCTATTCTTCATTAGACACAAACAGTCCAATTATTACAAATACTGTACATTTTAGTTACCATTGGAATTATAAGTTAACCGTTGATAAAACGCACTCATTGTTTATCCCAAAAAACATAACAACAATTATTATCATTCCAAATAATAAAAACTACTCATTTAAAAATATTTACGTCGAGAAGGTTTATCTTAGTGCAAATGCGTTTATTTACAAATTTGATGTTAAAGCAACAGATAAATATTTCCTGTCTGTCCATAAAATTGTAAGAGAATAAAATCTTGATATTGCAATTACCCACACAAGTTATCTATAATCACTCACAAAGAGCTCTAGCTTAGTTTAAATTTATGGCAGGATTAAAAAAAAGAGTGCCCACGGCATCAGTTATTGGAATTGGAAGAGTAGGTCTCCCTTTTTCGCTTATTTTGGCGGACTCCGGTATTAAAGTTTTTGGAATAGGAAGAAATTATGAAAAAATTGAGAAAATAAACAAAGGGCTAATGCCATTTTTGGAAAAAGGAGCTCCTTCACTCCTAAAAAAACATGTTGGTAAATTTTTTTTTGCATCAACGGATTATTCCAACATAAGCAAAAGTGATTTTATAGTATTAACTCTTGGTACTCCTGTTGATGAGAATATGAATCCGGTACTGGATCAAATAGACAATGCTCTGGAAAGTTCAAAGAAATATTTTAAACCCGGACAAACCTTAATCCTTAGAAGTACAATATCTCCTCAAACAACTTCCTATGTTGCTTCTTTTATCAATAAGCTTCCTGGTTTAAAAGTCGAAGAAAATTTTTTTCTTGCATTTTGCCCCGAAAGAATTGCGGAAGGAAAAGCAATAGAAGAAACAAAACAAATTCCACAAATTATTGGAGGAGTGGGTAAGAAAAGCACATATAAAGCTTCTGAATTTTTCAAAAAAATTGGCGTACCGGTTATTTTATCTAATGATGTTTCCGCAGAGCTTGCAAAACTTTTTACAAATATGTACCGCTATATAAATTTTGCAATTGCTAATGAGTTCATGTTGCTTGCAAAAAATTATGATCGTGATATTTATGAAATTATAAATCTTGTAAATTATAAATATAAACGTGGAGGCTTATCTATTCCCGGATTAAGTGGAGGACCTTGTCTTTTTAAGGATGGATTTTTTCTTATTCAAGACCTTCCTTTTGCAGATCTTGTTTCAACAAGTTGGAAAATTAATGAATCAATGCCAATTTTTCTTACTAAACAAATAAAAGAACAGACAAAACTGGAAGGAAAAAAAGTTGTAATCTTAGGCCTTGCTTTTAAAGCCGAATCAGACGATATAAGGGAATCCTTAAGTTTCAAAGTCAGAAAAGCTTTCCTAAGAGAAAGGGCAAATGTATTCTTACATGACCCTTATGTTAAAGAATACAACAATATCCCAATCGAAAAAAATCTAAAAAAAATCCTAAAGGATGCGGATGTTATATTTATAGCAGCAAATCATAATATTTATAAAAAGTTGAGCTTAGCTATAATTAAGAAATATGTTAAGAAAAATTGCATAGTGAGCGATGTATGGAATGTGCTGGGGACCGGAAAGATCGTATATAAAATTAACAATATTGAAGACACAAGGTTTAAAAAAATAAATTTATCTAAAATCTAAAACCAAGTTTTATAATTGTTGTCAAGAAATTAAAACCGTCTATTAAAGGTATCAAATTAGATTTGCCTGTGTTTCTTGCTTTATATGTAATCGGAACATTTTTAATTTTATAGCCCTTTTGAGCAGCTTTTATTACTTCCTCTGCTTCATATCCGTAATCACTAACTTGTATATTTATATCTTTTAAGACACTTGTTTTAAATGCTTTAAAACCCGCGAGAACATCTGTAACCCTTTGTCCGCAAAAAAGGGACGTAACAAAAGAAAGACACAAGATACCAAATCTTCTAAATTTTGTTACAGAACCTCCTTCTACTTTTGAACCTTTTTCATATCTTGTTGCAAGCGTTACATCATATCCGTTTTGTAGGGGTTTAATCATTTTAGGAATATCAAACGGCATAAATTGGTAATCTGCGTCCAGCTGAACTGTATATTCCCCTTTTACAAACTTCATAGCTTTTCTGAGGGCCGCTCCTTTACCCTGCCATTTACCGGTTTGAATTACGCTTACATTTAATTTTTTTGCAACCTTTGCGGTATTATCTGTTGTTTTACTGTCTAAAATTACCAATATTTGAAGATTGTAGAATTTTTTTAACTTAAAACACTCTTTTAATGTTTTACTAATTATTTTTTCCTCGTTTAGTGCGGCAATTGTTATTGTAATAAACGGCTTCTTTAATGTTTGCTTCATATCAGACTTTGATATAATCGGGATTATAACACACTTAAAATATGATAATCGCTAAAAAATCATTATTGCTTCTTTTATTTATTTGTCTAACATTGTGGACATTTATTTCCGTAATAAGAAGTTTTTATAGTTTATCAAAAGTTTTTACAGAGGAAAAAAAATGGATTTTCATGAATGATTATCAAAAAAGAAGTAATTTGTACGGCGATATTTATCAAATTTATAACTCTTTAAATGAAGAAACTTTAAATACAGATAACATCTACCTTGTCACAAATGATGGTAAATCGTTTTTTCTTCTTAGATATCTTTTATATCCAAAGAAAATACTCTGGTTTACTTCCATTGAGAAAATACCACTAAACCAGCATGAACTTCTTTTAATATACCATGATAAACCGCTCGACAAAAAAAAATTTAAATTGATTGATTCATTTGGAAAAGGGAAAGAATCGGCTTATTTATATAAATTATGAGTTTCTTAATTGTTCTCTTGATTATAATATTTTTGTTTATGATTGGGATCTCGGTAATTAATCTTTTTGATCTAACCCCCTCCTACACAATTAAAGAAAGGCTTCCTTTTGCATACGGTCTTGGCGTGGGACTTATCTCGTTTCAGATGCTTATTTACTCTCTTTTTAAAATTCAATGGACAAGTTTGGGACTTGTTTTACCCTGGATGATTCTTATTTTTGTAAGTATAAAAAGAAAAAAACTTTTAATGCCAAAAAAGAGTTTCTTTTCTTTTCCGAAAGGTTTTAGGAACAAGTTGTTAATTGCAGGTATCTTTTTAACCGTGATATTTGTGATTTTTGAAGCACTTCTTAGACCATTGTCTGCCTGGGATGGTTGGGCGAATTGGTTTATTGGAGGAAAAGCATTTTTTTTAGCAAAGGGAATTGACATAAATTATATAAATTATGCCAATAATTCCACACAACCCTTAATACATTTACTTTTAGCTTTTTCATTTACTATGCTTGGTAAGGTTGATGACCATGCCACACTTCTGTTATTTACCTCATTTTACATTTCTCTTATTGGTATGATTTTTATAGCTGTACGTAAATTGTTTTCAACTCGACTTGCGCTACTCTTTACCTTTCTTTTTGCAACCTTGGAAAATGTTATCAGACATTCAGGAAGATACGACGTGGGACATGCAGATTTACCTCTGGGTTACATATTCTTTTCCTCAGCACTTCTTTTATCCTTGTTTATTAAAGAAAAATCTTCTAAAGTTTTCATTTTGTACAATGTATTTCTTCTTATTGGTGCGTTAACAAAATCCGAAGGATTAGCTTTTTACGCAATTTCTCAAATTGTTGCAATAATTTACTTAATTAAAGAAAAAAAATGGAGATATTTTCCTTTTCTTTTAATAAGTCTAATTCCCTTGGCCGGTTGGGAGTTATTTAATATTATATTTCACTTACCTACCAATCCGTTTCTTACAAAACACATCAACTTAACTCGAGTGCCATTAGTAGCTTTTAAAATGTCCATGGAATTTTTTGATATCAACAGATGGAATTTTTTGTGGATTTGTTTTATTTTTAGCTTTATATTCTTAGCCATTCGTAAAAAGCTATCTGTTATTACTCTTCTTTGTATTCTCCAATTAGGAGTATATTTTTTCATTTATCTTTCCACACCAATAGACCCGGCAGTTCATATTGCAGGATCTTTTGATAGACTTCTTTTACACCTTACTCCCTTTGCAATTTATACAATAGCTTTTGTTATTTCACTCAAACCTAAAATAGAGTAAAATCAATCTATGACAATTTCTGCTGTTGTTCTTGCCAAAAATGAAGAAAATAATATTGTGGATTGCCTGGAAAACCTTTCCTGGTGTGATGAAATTCTCGTCATAGACGATAATTCAACTGACAAAACATTAGAACTTGCAAAAAAACACAAAGCAAAAGTAATAAAACATTCTTTAAACAAAGACTTCTCCCAACAAAGAAACTATGCGCTAAAGGTTGCAACAGGTGATTGGATTTTTTTTGTAGATGCAGACGAAAGAGTATCGCCAGTTTTAAGAGACGAAATTATACAAACAATAAAAAATAATCCAAGAGAAGATAGCTTTTATATAAAACGAGACGACGTCTTATGGGGAAGACTTTTAAAATATGGTGAAACGGGAAACACATATATTATTAGATTGGTCAAAAAAGAAAGTGGCGTATGGGCCGGAAAAGTCCACGAGGTCTGGGTTGGTAAAAGCAAAGCAGGAGAGCTGACAAATGTATTATTACATTTTCCCCATGTTACAATCAGCGAATTTTTAAAAGACATCAATTTTTATAGTACAATAAGAGCCAACGAACTTTTTGGTCAAGGAAAAAAAACGAACTGGTTTTTTATAGTTGCCTATCCTAAGGCAAAATTTATTCAAAATTATTTTCTAAGACTTGGATTTTTAGATGGCACCCAAGGACTTCTGCTCGCGCTTTTTATGAGTCTTCATTCTTTTTTGGTAAGAGGAAAGCTTTGGCTTTTATGGCAAAAAAAATAACTTATTGTCTATTTGTTTTTTGGCTTTTGTTTCTTTTTATCCAATATATAGTTTCTCTCATGTGTAGGGCGCATATATGTTTCAACTTGCATTTTTAATTGGTTTTTTCTCATATATATTATATTTCTTGGGAATTTTTGGTTTTTTTTACAAACCGGTTTTGATTTTTGCGGCAATTGTTTATTTTTCCGCGGGATTTATTTCTTTTTTTCCCCAAATAAAAAACTTTTTATTATCTATTAAGTTTCCGAAGTCAAAAATATTTTTTTTCTTTTTAGGACTAATTATTATACAAATCTTAATAAATTTTGTTGGAACTCTAGGACCGGAATTGGCATTTGATGCCACATGGTATCATTTAACACTCCCCAAAATATTTTTATCGGCTCATAAAATTTTTCATATACCCGGAGGTTTGTTTTATTACTCCGACATGCCAAACCTTGGAGAATTACTTTATGCTGTTTCTCTGTCATTTGGCAGTGAAATTATTGCAAAAATAGTTCATTTTGTCTTTGGAATTCTAATTATCATAGCTATTTTCCTTTTTGGAAAAAAATATTTTAATAAAAACATCGCAATTATTTCCGCCTTAGTTTTATCAACAAATCTTGTTTTTAATTGGGAATCGATTACCGCGTATACCGATTTAATCCGCACCCTTTTTGAATTCCTTGCTTTTTGGGCAATTTTTGATTTTCAGATGTTAAAGCAAAATAAATATCTTTATCTCTCGGCAATTTTGCTGGGCTTTGCGGCTTGCGTAAAAGTTTTAAGCATTGTTAGCTTAATTATTTTTATTCCTTTAATATTTTATATTGGCCAAAAAAATCGCTTTTCCATTCGCAGCCTAATTAAGCATGTATTGATTTTTTCGATTATAACAACTTGTATTCCTATCCCTTGGTTTATTGTTTCTTTTTTGCACACCGGAAATCCGGTTTATCCTTTTTTTACCGTCACTTACCCGATCGGAACAAACATTAATTTACTTAACCCGCTAAATTTTTTGAAAGATGTTTGGAATTTACTCACAAATTCTGCCGATCCGATTTCTCCTGTTTATATTGGGATTTTACCCCTTGTTGTAATTTTTTATAAGAAATTTAGTTTAAAGTCTAAAACCTTGTTAATTTATTGCTGTTTTGCCATTATAGCGTGGTATATAACACCTCAAACCGGCGGTGGAAGGTTTTTTCTTCCGTTTTTACCCGTATTTTCTTTACTCTGCGGATATATAGTCGAAAATCTACCTTCAAAAAAATTAAAAAAAATATTAATCTATTTCGTTGTAATTCTTTCTTTTATTTCTATAGGTTTTCGAGGTATTGCAAATATAAAGTATATTCCCGTTATTACCGGTAAACAGTCAAAAGCTGATTTTTTAGCAAAAAATCTAAATTTTTCTTTTGGTGATTTTTATGATACAGACGGATTTTTTAAAAAACATATAGGCCAAAAAGATAGAGTGCTCCTTCTTGGTTTTCACAATATTTTCTATGTTGATTTTCCTTTCACTTTAGACCAGAATGACAAATATAATTACATAGCTGTTCAGGGTGGATCTATTCCTAAAAATTTCAAAGGCTGGAAAAAAATTTATGAAAACAAACTTACAACAGTAACATTATATGCAAAAAATTAAATTACTTCTTCTTTACGGACTTTTTTGTTCGGTTTTTTTAGGAGAACTTGCAAGAATACCAATTATTAACGGCATCGCTGTTTCTCTTTTGGATATTTTTTGCTTTTTTATTTTTTTGGTAGTCTTCAAAGAGCAAATTGCCACAAAAAAAATTATTAGACTCCCCTTTTTTAAACCAGTTCTGGCATTTTTGGGAATTGGAACATTATCGCTTATTTTAAACGCTTACTGGCTTTCCCCTATAGAAATTTTTACGTCTTTTTTGTATGCAATCAGGTTTGCGCTTTTGGCCGGTGTTTATTTTTTTGTATCTTCTCTCAAACCGGAAATAAAAAACAAAATTCCATATTTAATGGTTTTTGTAGCGGTTGCTATAGTTTTAGTAGGTTTTGTTCAATATTTTTATATAGATTTCACATCTTTGTCTTTTTTGGATTGGGATATACATTGGTACAGACTTTTCTCGACATTTATAGACCCAAACTTTATGGGAGTATTCCTGATTGTAAGTTTTTTTGTAGCTCTTATGCTTTTGACCAAAGTTGTGTTTAAAAAAAATAAAAAACAATATACCTTTCTTGCGATCAGCGCAATTTTACTTCTTAGCGGAGTTTTACTTACATTTTCAAGAACAGCATTAATCAGTATTATTTTTGGACTGGCGGTTTTCGGGTTTAATTTTAAAAAGAGTAAAAAAATAGTAATTGCAGCGGCAATTTGTCTTATAATTGGTATTGGGATAATACTTTTAAATTATCAGGCAACCGAAGGAACAAAACTATTTAGGCTTACCTCAAGTGAAGCCAGAATCTCGTCTATAAAAAGCGCACTAACAGTTATCAAAAACAACCCTCTTTTTGGAATCGGATTTGATGCTTACCGCTATGCCATGCATAAATACGGATTTGCAATATCAACAAACTGGCAATACAGCCATTCAGATGCGGGTACAGATAATAGTTTTTTATTTGTTTTTGCAACCACAGGCCTTTTGGGTTTAGCCTGCTTTTTATTTTTACTATACGTCATTATAAAGAATATTTTAAAGGGCATAAAAACAAATTCAATGAATGTTGTTGCGCTTTCGTCTATGGCAACCATTGGGCTGAGTAGTTTTTTTATAAATGCTTTTTTCTATCCGTTAATACTAACGTGGCTTTGGGTAATAATAGGGATTACTGATCTTTCGTAACATTTATATCTTTTTCAGAGGAATTTCCCGCGGAATCGGTTGCCACTACTTTTATAGTTGTCGTTCCGCCTTGTAAAGGCAGATTGTAAGAAAAATTACCGCTGTCGTCGTCAATTGCCCAAAATCCGTTTACAGTTACCTTAACATCCGGATCTGTTTTACCTTTGACTGATATATTTTCTGTTTCTTTTGGAAAATTCTGACTGTTGGAAGGCTCTTCTATTAAAAGTCCCGGCGAGGTTGTTTTATACTGAATTGTTAAACTATCGGAGAAATCGCTTTCTACGCTTCCCTTATTTGCCTTTACTTTTACAACATTATTTCCTAAAGTCAGAGCAACATCTTTAAAATGGAATGTACCATCGTCTTTTGTATCTACCGAATCAGCCAGATTATCATTTACATACAACTCTATTTTTTCTTTAGGGGCAGCATTGCCGTCAATTGTTGTTGTCGCACTGTTTGTTGCGCTAATGGAATCATTAATAATAGGTACCGCAACAAAAGTTTTGCTGCCGGAATTTGTCTGAGAACTTCCTGACCCTGCCATAAAATCACTAAAACTAATAAGAGCCGGCATCCCGTAGCGGAAAAGGAGAAATAAAACGATAACTATTCCTAAAACGCTTAAGATAAGTCTTTTTTCAGATTTCCTCTCTAAACTTTTTGACAGCCTGGATGATGTTGCCATATGTTATATATAGTATATATACTCTTCTTACTGTATCTTACAACTATTTTATCAGAAAATGTTGTAAAATCGGTCCAGAAGATTTATGCCTAAAGCAATTTATTTGCAAAAGCCATACTTTTCTGAGCCGAAGGTGAGATTCGAACTCACGATCCATGCTTTACGAAAGCATTGCTCTACCACTGAGCCACTTCGGCGATTCTAACTTTCCAGAGCTAAAACTTTGTTGGGCATTACTCACACAAAACAATTGTAGAAAATTTTAATAAAATAAGCAATTAAATCTCAAAGTACTTTAATATAGGTTATTGACATAAAATTTTCTTCTGTTAGAATATCAAAAATATGCCAATAGCTACACGAGGATTTAATCCAGGGAACAGAGGATCATTTAAAGAAGCAGGTTCTGCTGTTATAAATCAGGTAAAAGGTTTCCGAACAGCAGCGCTTGAACAAGGAAGAATCTCAGCAGCCAAAGAATTAGTAAATCTTTCCCCAGCAGCAAG
>JANWKV010000036.1 GCA_025451195.1 Candidatus Microgenomates bacterium
ACTCCTTGTTGCCTGGTAACAGGGTCGTATTCCTGCGCAACAAATTCATTATGCCCCAAACCGTATTCAACATTGTCCCTTATTTCTTCCGGAATATTTCCAAAAACTCCTTCATTACCTGTGCCTGACTTATTGGCACTCGAACCAACTACCACTGTTTGATCTTCCCATGCTTTATCAACCAAATATTGTGTGTATTCACCATGATTTATAACAAAACAGCTTGTTCCATCGGGTTTTTGAGCGTTTTGGTTTGTATATTGTCCCAATGAATCAAAAACTTTATGACTTTTTCTTTTTAAAATAAAACCGCATAAAATTTTACTGTGCTCAATTGAGGCGAGAAGATGATTGTATTTGTCTGGAACTTCGGATATCTTGGGCAAAAGGTCATACCTTGTTAAAACCACTGCAGGCTTTGTTAGAGGTCTATGTTTTATTTCAAACATTTTGGAAATTGCTTTTTCACTATTTCCTAAAAGTACATGACCAACACGTGTTGGAATTATCACCAATCCCCCGTTTTTTATTGCATCATATGCTTTTTCTATTTTGTCTTGCTTAATTGGCACTTTTACCATAGGTAAAATTATAGCATTTATTCAGGCAGGGAGAAATCGTTTTCTCTTGTATTTTCAAACTCTTTTATTTTTTCTTTCATTGATAAAATGTAGTCTAAATCATCATAGCCTTTCATCAAGCATTCTTTTTTGTACGCGTCAATTTCAAACTTCACTTTTATTTTTTTTGAAGGCAGCTTAATTTCCTGATTTTGTAAATCAATTTCTATTATTGTTTTTGGATTATGTTCTATTTCTTCAAATATTATTTTTAAAAACTTCTCGCTTACCTCAACCGGCAAGAGGCTGTTATTAAGCGCGTTATGTTTAAAAATATCACCAAAACTGCTTGAAATTACTGCACTAAATCCATATTGGGAAAGTGCCCACGCTGCATGTTCTCGGGACGATCCACAACCAAAATTTTTACCAACTACTAAAATTTCTCCTCCATAGTTTGGGTCATTTAAAATATTCTCTGCTTTTTTTGTTCCATCCGGATTAAATCTCCAATCATGAAAAAGCATATCGGCCAAACCTTCTTTGGTTGTAGTGCGTAGAAACCTGGCAGGATAAATCTGGTCCGTATCTATATTTTCCAGAAACAAAGGGACAGCGGTCGAACTAATTTTATTTATTGTTTTTTTCATAAAACTTTTCTCACATCAGTAACTTCTCCTGTAAGTGCACTCGCTGCTGCTGTAATTGGGCTGGCCAAAATTGTTCGGGCCCCCGGACCTTGCCTACCTTCAAAATTTCTGTTACTTGTTGAAACACAGTATTTTCCTGGTGGAATTTGGTCATCATTCATGCCAAGACAAGCCGAACACCCTGCATCACGCAGATCAAACCCGGCATCAAGGAAAATTTTATCCAAGCCCTCTTCAATTATTTGTTTTTTAACTTCCGCAGAACCGGGAATTACCAAAACAATTACATTTTTAGCCTTCTTTTTTCCCTTTACTATTTCTGCAATTTTTCTAAAATCTTCAATACGCGAATTTGTACAGCTGCCTAGGAAAACATAATCAACCGGGTGTCCTAAAAGTTTTGTACCGGGACGAAGATCCATATAAGTAATTGCCCTCTGGAATACTGCTTTTTGTGCATCTGATGTAAAATCTTGTTCTGTTGGAATTTTTTGGGTAATTTTAATCCCCATTCCGGGATTTGTACCATATGTAATCATCGGCTCTATATCTTCCGCTTTTATAATTAATTCTTTATCATATTTTGCGCTAATATCGGATGGTAAACTCTTCCAATGTTCAACTGCTTTGTCCCATTCTTTTCCTCTCGGTGCATATAGCCTACCTTTTATATAATCAAAAGTTTTTTCATCAGGCGCTATCATCCCGCCTCTAGCACCCATTTCTATACTCATATTACAAATTGTCATTCTTGCTTCCATTGATAGACCCTTGATTGCAGAACCGGAATATTCAACAAAATGTCCGGTACCCCCACTCGTTGAAATTTTAGAGATTATATAGAGAATAATATCTTTTGACACAACTCCCTTTCCCAATTTGCCATCTATTCTTATATTCATTGTTTTTGGTTTGTACTGTAAAATACTTTGCGTTGCTAATACTTGTTCCACTTCACTTGTGCCAATTCCGAAAGCAATACATCCAAACGCGCCATGAGTGCTGGTATGAGAATCACCGCAAACTATTGTCATACCTGGTTTGGTGATTCCAAGTTGGGGTCCAATTATATGAACTATTCCCTGATTTTTATGCCCTATTCCCCATAATTCTATCCCAAAATCTTTGCAATTTTGTCTTAGAGCCTCTACTTGTCTCCTACTCATTTCTTCTCTTATAGGTAATTGTTGATCTTTGGTTGGAATACTATGATCTTCTGTTGCAAAAGTTCTTTTAGTGCGGAAAACTTTTAGATTTCTTTTTCTTAAATCAGCAAATGGTTGTGGAGTTGTTACTTCGTGGATCATGTGGGCATCTATATATAAAATTGCCGGGTGTCCTTCTTGTTTACTCTGAGAATCGAAAGACTGATGGACAATATGTGAATCCCAAACTTTGTCAAATAATGTTTTTGGAGTATTCATTACTTTTATAATACCTTATTCAATCCGTCCAGATACGCCTTAACAGATGCAACTATAATATCTGTATCTGCGCCAAAGCCATAGTAAGTATTGCCTTTGTAGTTTATTTGAATATGAACTTTTCCTAAATCGTCACTTCCGCCTGTCATTGCCTGGATTAAAAACTCGTCTAAAGTTACATCCTTTTGTACAATTTTATTAATTGCCCTGAAGGCTGCATCAATTGGTCCATTGCCATACGATGCGACTTTCCTGTATTTACCATTTATTTTTAGCGATACTGTTGCCCGTGGTTTTTGAGACGTTCCTGTTGCAATTTTCAATTGAGCAAGCTTCGCTCCATTTCCGTTTGGTTTTTCACCCATTAAAACACGTAAATCTTCGTCCGAAACATCTTTTTTCTTATCCGCAACAACTAAAAATCTTTGATAGATATCATTAAGCTCTTCATGAGTTACCTTATATCCTAACCTTTCCAGATGATAGTTAAGAGCAGCCCTTCCGGAACGAGCTGTTAGAGAAAGAGAAGAAACTTTAATCCCAACATCTTCCGGATTCATAATTTCGTAAGTAAACTTATTTTTAAGTATTCCATTTTGGTGGATTCCCGATGAATGTGCAAATGCATTCCGACCAACTATTGCCTTATTTGCTTGCACTGGCATTTTCATAAGTCGGCTTACCAACCGACTTGTCGGGTAAATTTTAGTTGTATCTATATTAGATCTAGCATTTAAATCTTCTCTTGTTTTTAAGATCATAACTGCTTCTTCTAAAGATGTGTTTCCCGCTCTCTCTCCAACCCCATTTACAGTTACCTCAATTTGCCTTGCTCCGTTTTGTACCGAACTAATAGTATTTGCAGTAGATAATCCCAAGTCATTATGGCAATGTACTGAAACAATTACCTTTTCTATTCCCTTAACATTCTCAAAAAGATATTTGATTTTGTCTCCAAATTCCCAAGGCATACAGTATCCGGTTGTATCAGGAATATTTACAGTTGTGGCACCAGCCTTAATTGCAGCTTCTATAAACTTTGCTAAGAATTCATTTTCTGTACGTCCTGCGTCCATTGCGGAAAATTCAACATCTTCTGCAAATCTTTTGGCATATTTAACAGCCTCTATACCCTGCTCCATTATTTTTTCCCTTGTTGATTTAAATTGGTGAATAATGTGAATATCGGAACTACTAATAAATGTGTGAATTCTTTTACGCTTGGCAAATTTTAAGGACTCAACAGCCGCATCTATATCGCCTTTAATTGCCCGAGATAGTGCTGTTATAACCGGCCTTTTAACAACTTTTGTAATTTCCTGGATTGATTTTAAATCTCCCGGACTGCTAATTGGAAACCCTGCTTCAATAATATCAACACCCAATTCGTCTAAGGCCTTGGCAATTTCTATTTTTTCGACAGTGTTTAACTGACAACCCGGTGATTGTTCCCCGTCTCTAAGTGTAGTATCGAAAATAAAAATTCTGTTCATAAGCGTAAAGGGTAAAGAGTGGGGTTAAAGACCGAAAATAATTATATCTTTCTTTCCCCTTTACCCCATCCCTATATCCTAAATACAACAAAACCGCCTTCCGGCGGTTGTATGTTTCTTGCACTGCATACTCCCACCGATTAAACGGTAAGAAGAAGGAGCCCAAGATTTAAAGATTTCATTATAATTTGTATTTTATACTAAAGAGTATTTTTTTGTCAATTAACTGTAATGCTTTAATTAAAGAATTAAGATGAAATTACTTTGGAGTTACTTTGGTAAACCAAGAAGCGTATTTTTTATTTGCTCCGTGAACAGTATCAAAATATAATTTTTTAAGCTTACTTGTTATTTCCCCCGGTTTTCCATTACCTACATTTCTATGGTCAACAGAAACAACAGGCCCAACTTCGGCTCCTGTCCCGCAAATAAATACTTCATCTGCCTGATATAATTCCGTACGTCCGATACTTCTTTCTTGAACAGGAACATTAAAATCAGAAAGTAAAGTCATGACTGTATTTCTGGTTATTCCCTGTAAAATATCATCACTGACAGGTGGTGTTATTGCAACTCCGTCGCGTACAATAAAAATATTTTCCGCGCTTCCCTCCAGCACATGGCCGTTTCTATCCAAAAATATTGCCTCGTCAAATCCAACTTGCAAGGCATCGGATTTTGCCAACGCTGTGTTTACATAGGCTCCTGTTATTTTTGCGCGGGGTGGAATACTGTTATCATGCACTCTTTCCCAGGATGAAACACCTACTTTTACTCCCTTGTCTGTATCAACATATCTCCCCATCGGTACGGTGTAAATTGCTATGCTACTCCCAAGTTTTGGAAGTGAAAAATTACCAATAACTTTATCGGATTTATATAAAAATGGCCTGATATAGATATCTTCTTTGGAAAAGTTTTTCTGTAAAAGTTCGACACTAATCTTACAAAGGTCGGAAACACTGTACGGAATATCCATACATAAAACCCTGCCGGACAACATTAATCTTTTGTAATGGTCTTCAAGTCTAAAAGCAAAAAGTGCATTTTCTTTATCGTTGTAGTAAGCCCTAATTCCCTCAAAACACCCCGTACCGTATTGCAATGCGTGAGTTCTAACAGATACAACTGCTTCTCCTTCCGGCACAAATTTGCCGTCAAAAAATATAATACTGCTCATGTCGGTTCTAATGATACCTCAATCTATCTTTTGAATCAAGATATTCCTC
>JANWKV010000037.1 GCA_025451195.1 Candidatus Microgenomates bacterium
ATATTTTGTAGCGCGTAGGGGATTCGAACCCCTGATATTCACGTTGAGAACGTGATGTCCTAGGCCACTAGACGAACGCGCCATTCCACCTCAATTTTACCCTAAAATGATAATGGATACAATCTAATTTGGTTTGTCAGCATTATGTTTTTCCTGTATACTTTTTAGTATGAAAGAGGTTTTTCTCTCTGTTGTTATTCCTTGCTTTGAAGAAAAGGCTAATTTGCATAGAGGAGTTTTGGATAAGGTAAAGCGTTTCTTAGACGACAAAAAGTATGAATACGAAGTTATTATTGTCGATGACGGTTCAAAAGACGGCAGCGCTGAATTTTTAAGAAAATTTACCAAAGAAAATATTTTTTTTAAACTTATTGAAGGTAAGCACACGGGTAAAAGAGGAGCTGTTACATCAGGTATTCTGGAAGCAAAAGGTAAGTTTGTAATGTTTATCGACATGGACCAGGCAACTCCAATTGAAGAAGTTGATAAGCTTTTACCATTTTTTGAAAGCGGGGAATACGACGTTGTTATTGGATCGCGCACCACAGGCGGGCTCGGATATCCATTCTCAAGATTAATGCTTCATGATGCGGGAATTATTCTTAGGAAAATAATAGTTGGTATGCCCGATATTATAGATACACAATGCGGTTTTAAAATGTTCACAAGAGATTCTTCCAGGAAGATTTTTACAAAATTAAAAGATGTACATAAAGGATTCAGGGAAATTTCAAATTCCGCAGTGCAATTTGGATTTGATGTTGAGTTGTTATTAATTGCTAAAAATATGGGGTTTAAAATAAAACAGGTTCAGGTAAATTGGCTTTATGTAGAAAGCCGTAGAGTGAGTCCGGTAAGGGATTCTATTGATGGTATTTTAAACCTTATTCGCATAAGAATGAATAAAATTCAGGGTTTATATTCATGAAAAAACTTACATTAATAATTTTCGGGTACTTTGTAGTAATTGCCGCACTATTTTTATATTCGTATACACAAGTTGATTTAAGCCTCACTCTTTCACGAGCGTCTATTTATCAAACAATCGAAAAATATTTTCAGTACATTGGTTATTTTAACAGACCTTTATCAACCTACATTTTCTGCGCAATTATTATTTCACTTTTTATTTTCTACGGAATTTTTCTTCTTCTCGCGAAACAAAAAAAAATTACAATCTCTGTTTTTTGGAAGATAATTATCCCTGTCAGTTTTATTCTAGCCCTTTCTTATAACGCGTTTTCTTATGATTTGTTCAATTATATTTTTTATACAAAAATAATTTTGCATTATCACCAAAATCCTTATTTCGTAACAGCTCTTGATTTTCCCAAAGACCCAATGCTTTCATTTATGCATTGGACTCACAACACATATCCTTATGGTCCATTTTGGCTTGTTTTAACGGTTCCTCTTGGATTTTTAGGATTAAATTATTTTCTTACGACTTTTTTTCTTTTTAAAGTTTTTTCCGCTTTTTGTTTTATCGGCACAGTCTATTTTGTAAATAAAATATTAAAAAAAATTGCCCCCGACTATTCGGCTTTTGGAACAATTTTTTACGCTCTTAATCCTTTGGTTCTTATAGAAAGTTTGGTTTCAGCACATAACGATGTTGCCATGATTTTTCTGGCGGTAATTGGTTTTTATTTTCTTATAGAAAAAAAATGGATTTTGGGAACAATAACAGTTATATTGTCGGTTTTAACAAAACAGGCAACAGTTTTTTTACTGCTCCCTTTTTTGCTTTACTCTTTAAGTATTCTTACAAAGAAAAAATTTTTTTCAGAAAAATGGTTTATTAAATCTTGCGCATTAGTAACAGTTCTTGGTTTTTTTGCGGTAATTACAAAGATAGAAATTCAGCCATGGTACTTATTGTGGTTTTTGCCTTTTGTAATTTTTGCAAAACCTCAGAAACTAATTTTATGGCTTGTTTGCGGATTTACTTTAGGTACGCTACTTCGTTACGTTCCTTTTCTTTGGCAGGGCGACTGGAACGGACAGGCAAGTTTTGTTAAATTAGTAGTCACTGTTTCTATGCCTGTTGTGTTTTTAATCTTAGGGATTTTATTCTCCTTTAAAGCCCATGCAAAAAAATAAACTGATAAAAATTTTAACAGTAGTATTGGGATTTATTACTGTTGTTGGTTTTTTTTGGCATGTTTATCAGTATAAAAACGATATCTTTAAAAAATTTGACAGCAATTACTGGACAAAAAGATATAACCAGTCGCAATGGGTAGTGTCTTTCTCAAAAAATCCGATTGGAGATGACGGCTTGTACATATACGCGGGATACCGTTATATAATGGGGGATGATCCGTCTCTTTTAAATGCGCAACTTCCGCCTTTTGGCAAATACCTTGTCGGATTGTTAGAAGTGTCAACAGGATATATTGGGATTTTTAGTGTGGTTTTTTCTTTTTTATTTCTGGTGTCGATTTTTTTATTGAACAGAAAAATATTTCAATCATCTGTAATTGCCATGTTATCAATTGCTATTTTTTCTTTTGAACCTCTTTTTTACTCACAAATCCGGGCGCCCTATTTAGACACAGCTTACGCATCTTTTCTCTTTTTTGCTTTTCTAATGGTTTTGAATAAGAAATATATTATATCCGGAATTCTTCTTGGGTTTTTTATGTCAATAAAATCTCCGTTTTTAATTGTGGTTGTTTACGCCGCAATTATTGTCTGGTTAATCGCGCGAAAAAATTTTGATTTTAGAAAAATACTAAAGATGGTTTTCCCCACGCTAATTGTCTTTATGCTTACTTACAGTTCAACATTTTTACATGGGCACGGTTTAATTTATTTTCTAAAAGTCCAAAAGTACATATTAAATTTTTATTCGATCGGCGCAAAAGCAGTAATAGGTGCGGTTTTTCCAATGATAATATCAGGCAAGTGGTACACCTGGTTTAGCCCTGTTCAAACTGTTTCGGAGTGGAATTTTTTGTGGCCTATTGCACTGATTGGCTCGTTTGTTTCTGTATATACGTGGTTTAGGATTAGACTGCCTGCTGTTCTCTTAACATTAATTTGGCTTATGTTCTACTTTATTTTTCTTTCTTTCACGCCTGTATTTTCCAGATATTTGTTGCTTTCCATGCCTTTTATGTATAATCTTACTATATGGAGTTTATACGTTCCCATAAGGTCGAAATTCTCCTTGGGGCAGTAATTATCCTGGTTTATTTTGTTACGCGTGTTACAAATATTTTATCCCTTCCAATTTTCACCGATGAAGCAATCTATGTGCGTTGGGCTCAAATTGCCAAACAGGATGCCGCCTGGAGGTTTATATCTCTAACAGACGGCAAACAGCCAATGCTAACCTGGGTCACGATGGTTATAATGCATTTTGTTAAAGACCCTCTAATGGCCGGCAGACTGTCATCTGTTGTTGCAGGATTTGGCAGTTTAATCGGAATGTTTTTTCTGGGCTTTGAGCTTTTTAGAAAAAATAAATGGATTGGAATACTCTCCGGCGCCGTCTATGCCGTTTTTCCATTCGCGCTGGTTTATGACAGGATGGCACTCCAGGAATCTCTTGTATGCATGTTTCTTATATGGGGGCTGTACGTTTCTATTATAATGACAAAGCAACTCAAGTCTTACATGCCTTTTGTCGCCGGTCTTATTTTTGGCGGGGGCGTACTGACTAAAACTACAAATTTTTGGAATATCTACTTTTTTCCTTTCACACTTTTACTTTTTAATTGGGAAAAAAATAACAGAATAAAAAGACTTATCCGCTGGGTTTTATTTGCGGCAATCGCATCTATCCTTGCATACGGATATTATTCGGTTCTCAGACTTTCTCCTTATTTTGGAATAATTGCCGAAAAAAACCATACATTCTATTATCCAATAAGAGAATGGCTACAGCATCCGCTTAGATTTTTTATAGGCAATATGCACGGAATGCTGAATTGGCTTAGGGAATATGTTGGGCTGATAGGTCTCGCGGTTACGGCAGTCTCTCTTTTTGTCCTAAATAAATATTGGAGGGAAAAGCTTCTTCTTCTTTTATGGTTTAGCGTTCCTTTTGTAATCTTTGCTCTTATCGCAAAAGTTTTATATCCCCGTTACATTTTATACATGACTATTTTTTTGATTCCTCTCATTGCCTTAAGTTTATTTGGCGTCCTCAAACAATTTAATAAAAAAATAATTGGAATTTCCCTGATTATTTTATTTTTTGCAACTTATCTCTATGTAGACAGGTTTATAATTTTTGATTTTGCCCATGCCCCAATTGCTACGTCGGATCTAAATCAATATATCAATTCTTGGCCGGCAGGAGGGGGAGTTACGGAAATGGTTGCATTCTTTAAAAAAGAATCGGCAAATCAGAAAATTTATGTGGCATCAGAGGGTACGTTTGGTTCGGTTCCGACTTTGGGGGTAGAAATTTATCTTGACAACGATAAAAATATTGAAAAACGCGGGATTTATCCTCTTCCCCAAACAATTCCCCAGGATCTTCTGGAAAAAGCAAAAACAATGCCGGTCTTTATGGTATTCGAACAAACACAGACTCCACCCAGTGGCTGGCCGCTTAAGCTAATTGTCAAATACCAAAAAGGAATCGGAAATATATATATGAGTATTTATCAGGTTTTACCAAAGTCTCCATGAAAAAGACCATAGTGCCCCTTATTTTATTGGGAGCGATTACTTTACTCCCAATTGCCGGAATTTTCCATCCCGGATTTTTCGCAACAGATGACGGAAGCTGGATGGTAATACGGCTTTCCGCTTTCTATGAAAGCTTAAGAAACGGGCAATTTCCCGTTCGATACCTTCCAAGACTAAATAACGGCTTAGGTTATCCTGTTGCGGATTTTCTCTACCCGCTTTTTTTATATTTAGGTTCTGTTATCCATGCGCTTCGTATTCCATATGTTTTGACGGTTAAAATTCTTTTTGGCATTTCTTTTGCCTTGTCGGCAGCAGGATCTTTTTTATGGCTTAGAAAAAAGTTTTCAGAAACAGCGGCAATTGTAGGGTCTGCAGTTTTTACCCTTTTTCCTTACCATTTGTGGGACATGACAAAAAGAGGGTCTCTTGGAGAAGTTTTAGCCCTAGGTATTCTTCCATTCATATTCTGGTCTTTGGAAAGTA
>JANWKV010000038.1 GCA_025451195.1 Candidatus Microgenomates bacterium
ATCGTAAGTACCATTTGTATCTGAAACAACATGTTTGTTTGTTACAATAAGGCCGTCCGGCCTAACAATAAAACCTGAGCCGATTGCCTGCGGCTGCTGGGACGGGTTATCTTGCGGGCTCCCAAATCCGAAAATGGAAAATGGTCCAAGATCAAATGATTGCTGACTGGAATTGTCGGATAATTCCTCAACCGTTACAACAGACGGGCCAACTTTTTTAACAGCGTCTATAGTTACCGATTCTTCAGAGACAACTTTTACTTTTTGAGAAGAGTTAGAAGAAATTCCAATGTTTTGTAAAAGGCTTGGTGTAAACTTTTCCAAAGAACTGATAATTCCAAGGATTAAAGCCAAAATAATAACTAAAATAATTAGCTTTTTCATCTTCCGGTTAATATATTATTCCAACTAAACTAGAATTTCAAGAATAGCTTAAAGCACCAATCTTAAATTTAACTGAATGGGAATTTGTATTTTTATTTGCGCGTATGCGCGGCTTATTTTTTAACCAAAACTTCTATAGCTTTTTCAAGCTGAGTATCATGGGACGGATCACTTGGATCAAGAGAAACTTTTACGTCCGGGGTTAACCCCTTTCCATGGATCCATCTGTTTTTGGGAGTTAACCATTTGGCAATTGTTACATGAAGCCCGGCACCATCACCCATATCCAAAGCCTGCTGGACAGTACCTTTTCCGAATGACTGGTCGCCAACCAAAGTTGCTTTACCGTAATCCTGCATAGCCCCGGATACAATCTCCGATGCGGAAGCACTTCCTCCGTTTATCAAAATAACAAGCGGAACGTCTATTAAGTTTCCTTGCCTGGTTACAGAAAGGGTTGTTGTATCGCCTCCCCCCATATCCTCGGTTACAACCGGCGTACCTATTTTAAGGAATTCGCCCGCAATAAATGTTGCGTCTGTTAAATATCCGCCAGGATTGTTACGTAAGTCTAAAATTACTCCCTTTACTGATTTATCGGACTTTAATGTGGCTGCAAGTTTGCCGACAATTGTTACCCAATCTGCATTTGTCGCGTCTCCAAATTGAGAAAGTCTTACATACATTACCTTTTCCTTTGCGTATTTATTCTTGAAATCCGTACTGATTGCATCTATATCTTTAACTGATTTTATCCATCCGAAAACACTTTTTACCGTAATCGTATCGCGAACAATAGAGATTGTTGATACGGTTTTTGCATCTTTGTGTATAACTCCTAAACTTACCGTTGTCCCTTTAGGCCCACGTATTTTATCTACAGCTTGTTGTAAATCCCAACCTTGTGTAAATGTATTGTCAACTTTTACAACAACATCCCCGGCTCTAAGACCTGCTTTTTGGGAAGGACTGCCGTCAAGAGGTGCAATTACGATAATATCTTTGTCTTTCATCCCGAGTTCGGCGCCAATCCCTGAAAACTGGCCTGCCATTTGTTGTTGAAAATTTGTCTGGGCAACAGGCGGCAAATACATGGAATAAGGATCACCAAGTGATGAAACAAGCCCGGAAATTGCTCCGTTTAACATTTTTTGCGGGTCAATGGCTTTTTTGTCGTAGTAAAGTGTATTTACCCTATCCCACACATTCCAAAACATGGAAAGGTCAACAGTACCAAGACTCGATGGCGGCTCTTTGTTAATAATTGAAAATTGAGGTTTGTAATTTTTCCAGTCAAGGTTAACTTTATTAATTCCAACAGCGTATCCGATAAACAAAGATATAAGAACAACCAAGATAAATTGGAGTTTGCTAACTCGCATGATCTATTTATTATAAATACCAAGTAATATATGTGCAAGCGGTGATTTTAAAATTTATTGGGTTATTTGCTTATTTGTTTATTGGCTTATTGTCGTATGGTTAGTCTTTGGAGATAAAGGGTAATAAAGCCAAATGCCGTGCATATTTTATGGCTAGTGTTAAATGCCTTTGGTGCTGTGCGCACAAACCGTTTCTGGCCCTTCCCATAATTTTGCCCCGTTCTGTCAGGAATTTTTGCAGTGTTTCTACATCTGAATATATAGGTTCCTTTTTTTCCTCACAGAACAAACAATTCTTAGGACTTGTTAGTTTTCTTCTTGGTCTGATTTCTTTTTTCTTTTTCATATATTTTCATTGTCATTCCCGCGAAGGCGGGAATCTATTTCTATTGATCCTCGATCTAGTCGAGAATGACTTTACTAAAAAGGTATATCGTCAGGCGATACGTCGCCTTCTTCAACAATGCTTTTTTCTTCAACTTTACCACCCTGCTTGGGAGAAGTTTTTACTTCAACTTCTTCCTTTTCCCCTGATGATTTGGCCGGCTTTGATTCTTCAGGCTTTACACTTTCCTGCATTTCCGATTCCGGCTCTATTGTTGTCGCTCTTTTACTCGACAGGACAATCATATCATCTGCAACAATTTCTGTTGTTGATTTTTGTGCTCCGTCTTGTCCTGTCCAACTTCTTGTTGCCAAGCGTCCGTGAAAGTAAACTTTTGCGCCTTTGCTTAAAAGCTGGGCGCAAAGCTCGGCTAATTTATTCCAGACAACGACCCTATGAAATTCTGTTTCTTCCTTTTTCTCACCTGTGTCTGTTGTCCAACTTCTGTTTGTAGCAACACCTATTGTTGCAACAGCAGTGCCGGACGGCGTGTATCTGAGTTCCGGATCTCTTGTTAAATTACCGATTATCTGTACCGAATTTAAACTTCGTGCCATAACTAAAAAATTTTTAATTTTTAATTTTTAACGTGTTATCCTTTCCCCTTATTAATAAATGTCTTAAGACTTGATCCGTATTAAATAATTTTCTTTCAAAGTCCAATGGGATTTTATCCCCTTCTACATTAAAACTGTAATAAAATCCTGTTAATTCTTTTTTAATTTTGTATTTTAAGGCTTTACTGCCCCAATCTTTTTCGTTGGAAATCTTAAGGCCTTTTAGCCATGATTTTACGGTTTCCAGAAGTTTTGTCCGCTCTTTTTCCTGAACAGGGCGTAAAATTAAAACAAATTCGTATGTCCGCATGTTTATGTATTTTATCACGTAGAGCTTGTGCCTGACAAGTACTACTTATTCGCAACATAATATATAACGCTATATACAATACTACATAATTAATTTAGCCTTTATTTATTTGACTCTAGGATATTTTGTGTTATACTTGTCGCAAGGTGTAATCATATGGCAAGATCCGGAAACGAGGCCTTTAAGATAGCAGGAATAGAGCAAATTTCAAGGGGCGGCCAGTTAAAAGACTTTTTAGCTCAGGACCCCATATTTCAAAGAGTTGCGCAATCAGCAAATACCGCAATTAGAGCAGCCAGACTTGCTCTTGATCATCAACTCGTTATAAATTCTATTCCGGACCCAAAAAGTAGAGTTCTTACCTTAGTTTTTTACGTTTCACAACATTTTCTTCATGAAAATCGAAGATCTATCGGTCACGATCCTCAAGATGCTGTTTATGAAGAATACGGGTTTCCACCAGAGCTTCAAAATGCGGCAGACAAAGCAGCTAGCAATATTACAGATACAAGATCCTGGAGAACTTTTTTAGATGTAGCAAGAGCGTATAGGGCAAAAATTTTTGAACAACAGCAGATTGAGGCTCAAAGATTAGAAGAAGCACGCCGCCAACAAAGGACATTAGAAGTACAAACACACCTAGAGCAAGTAAGGGCTCAGGAACATGAGGCGTTAAGACTGCTAAATGCAAATGCAGTGCCAGAGTCTCTTGTGTTTCCAGATGCCAATCAAGATCAAATAGAAAGACGCATACGGCTTATTAATTTGCGAAGAACTCCTCAAGGAGCAGCCATGATAACCGAAGAGATGGCGCGTGCTTTAAACGTTTCTGTCCCAACAGTAATAAAAGATCAAAGAGCTATAGATATTAGGTATCCCGGTGCTATACCGCCAAGACGCCATGGCGCTATTCTCGGCCCAAGACAAATAACAGTTACACACAAAGATGCAATTATAGAAACAGTTGCAAGGCTCGAAGAAGAACACGGCCCATGGAAGTATAGATGTGTTACCTACGAGATGGTTGGAAATGAGTTGGGAATGACTCCGGTAGCTGTTAAAAATATTGTGCTAGATGATTTAAACCTTCCGCACCAAGACCGCGGAACAATTCATGCAGCGATTGTCCGGGATACACAAATTTTAAGAGGAGAAGGGAAAACAGATAGAGAAATAATTGACCGTTTTGGAAGGTATGGAATTTCTGAGAGACAAGTGAGAATGGCAATGGGGGAAAAACTTTAGTTAGCTGCCTATTTTAAATTCCACAACATCCCCGTCCTGAATAATATAATCTTTACCTTCAAGTCTTGCTTTCCCGTGTTCTCGTGAACTTTTCCAGCCGCTATTCCCAACAAAATCGTCAAAACTTACAACCTCTGCCTTAATAAACTTTTTCATAAAATCCGTATGTATTTCCCCTGCCGCTTCTACTGCTGTTGAAGATTTTTTAATTGTCCATGCCCTTACTTCTTTTTCCCCACAAGTTAAGAAAGAAATTAAACCCAAGTTGGAATATGCTTTTTGGATAAGACGCTCCAAACCGGAAGTTGTAAACCCTAAGTCTTTTAAATATTGAGCTTGATCTTCTTCGGAGAGTTCCGAAAGCTCTGATTCTATCTTTGCGCAGATTACGGAAAAATTGTTTTTTGGCAATTGCAAAAGTTGTGAGTATTTTTCTACAAGAGATTCTATATTAACCAAAGAATATTCATCTTCCGAAACATTTAGCACAATAACTTCCGGTTTTGCAGAAATAAGGAACATTCCTTTCACCACTCCCCATTCTTCTTCAGATAAGTTTTGATTTCTCACAGGTATTCCCGCGTTTAAATTCTCAATTAATTTTTTAAATAATGGTTTTAGCGGGTCGTTGCTTTTAATAGCAGAATCCTGTTTTTGCAAAGACTGTAAATCTGCAAGGATAAGCTCGGTTGTAATTGTTGCATAATCGTTTTCCGGGTCAGAACTTCCCTCTCGTATAATATTGTCGTCTGTAAAAGCCCTGACAACATGGGAAATTACACTTACTTCTCTTATGTGGGATAGAAATTTATTTCCCAAACCCGCACCCTCGGCTGCTCCTTTTACCAAACCCGCAATATCTACAAACTCCACAGTTGCGTTTTTTATTGGCGGAAACCCAACCATTTTTTCTTCTGTCTTTGTGATTTCTGCCAATTTTTGAAGCCTTTCGTCCGGCACCGGCACAATTCCAATATTTGGTTCTATTGTTGCAAAAGGATAATTTGCAGCCAGCGCCTGCTGTTTTTTTAAGAGAGCATTGAATAACGTGGATTTCCCAACATTGGGAAGTCCAACTATCCCGACAGAAAGATTCATAAGGCTAATTTTAACAGAAAGACAAAAAGCAAACAATTCTTAGCTTCAAACGTTTGGGGAAACCTACATACTATTATACACTGTTTGCAAACCTGAGTTAGATGGGTATAAAGCAAATGGGGGGAAGATACCAATTTATATGGAAAGGAGTGCACTTTATTACCGGCGAAGGTAAAATTCCGGAGGTATAAATGGACAAGGTGTTGGGGATATTATGTTTTAAATAATTATTTAGTATAATCAATAACTACCCTGCCATGAAAACAACAAACAGCGAACATATGTATTCAAAAAAAAGGCCTCGTTTTACATTAAAGATGCCGAATAAATCTCTTCTGTTTAATCTGGCAGCAGTATTTGGTTTAATATTTTTGTTTGGATTAGTCTTGTTTGGAGAATATGAAGTATTGCAAAGACCAGTACCCGCGATGGTCAGAAAAACACTAAAAACAGTTCCACCGGACGTTAAAAAAACAATTGTAAAAGAGCAAAAAACAGCAACAATCTCAGCAACACTCCATATTCCAATCCTTATGTATCACTATGTAGAGTATGTACAAGATAAGAAAGATACAGAAAGGCAAGAACTTAATGTTAATCCAAACGTATTTGAAGAGCAATTGCAAACCCTTATAGCCGGACACTACACTTTTATCACTGCGAAAGAATTAGGAGATATTTTTGATGGTAACATGCCAATTCCCCAAAATCCTATTATGCTTACTTTTGATGACGGTCATTGGGATTTAGATACCAGCGTATTGCCAATTCTTAAAAAATATAATGTTCGTGCAACCGCATATATTATTTCCGGATTTATTGGAACAAATACCGACTCTTTAACCCCAGAAGAATTACAGGATGTTATTAACAGTGGTCTTGTGGAAATAGGAGATCATACAATAAATCACCCATCCCTCAAGGGCAAACCACTTGCTTTCGTTGAAAGAGAAATTGTTCAAAGCAAGATGGATCTTGAGCAAAGGTATCATTTGCACATTGTTTCTTTTGCATATCCATATGGATCGTTTGACCGGCAAGCAATACATGTGGTAAAAGCTGCGGGATATACAACAGCTGTCTCAACTATTGCTGGAAACGAACAAAATAATCAAAACAGGTTCTTCCTTTTTCGAGTTAGACCAGGATATCTTACCGGAAAAGCTCTTATTAACTATCTCAACTACAAGTGGCCTCAATATAAGTATTATAATGGAGAATAATATTGTATGCAAAACTGGTTATTGTCTTTAGCTGAAAGCTCCCAGCTTGATCCTCTCACAGACTTGTTAGGACACTTTCTTGTTCATAATGGCATTTTTGCTCCCATGATCTTACTGCTTTTCGAAGAATCTGGCATCCCCCTTCCAATCCCGGGAGATATTTACATTGCCTATACCGGATATTTAGTGAAAACAGGAAAGATTTCGTACCTATTGGCATTTGTGTTACTTTTATTATTTGTTCTTATGGGTTCGTCTATTCTCTACGTCCTCTCTTACAGGTATGGACATACCATTGTTTTAAAATTTGGACGATTTATTCACCTTGATGAGAAGAAGTTGGACACAGTTGAGAAACATTTTAGGAAATACGGGCCACTTGTAATTATTTTTGGCAGACATGTCCCAGGTTTTAGAATACCTATTACCGTTTTTTCAGGAATGTCAAAAGTTTCGTATAAAACGTTTATTGTTAGCACGTTTATTTCTGTTGTTTTTTGGATTTGGTTTTACTTGTCCATTGGACAGAGCCTTGGAGTAAAAATATTCCACTTGATACATGGTAACTACACCTATCTATTGCTGCTGTTAATTCCATTTATTATCTTTTTTGGATCTGTTGCTCTCATGCATGCTAATAATAAGCAAGGCAAACAGAAGAATTAGAATGATATAATGTAATTCTAATGAACTCTCTGATTATCTTTACGGCACAATATGTTTTCCTAATTAGTATTGGGTTATTTCTTGTCTATTCTGGAGATTTATGGATAAAACAGAGAAAAATATTTTTTTCTTTTGTATTGCTTTCAATAACCTCTTTTCTTCTCTCATTTATTATCGCCAAGATATTAGCTAATTTTATCTATGACCCTCGCCCTTTTGTTGTTGAACATGTAAAACCACTTTTTCAGCATATTGCAGATAATGGATTTCCATCAGACCATATGCTTCTTGCCATGACTATTGCATCTGTTGTGTTTGTTTATAGTAGAAAACTAGGAATACTGCTTACAGTTATTGCGGTCTGTATAGGAACAGCAAGAGTAACGGCACATGTTCACCATGTAGAAGATATTGTTGGGAGTGCATTCATTACAATCGTTGCAACCTATATGTCAACACTCGTTTTACCGATTCTAAAAAATAAGCTCATGACTAAAAGATAACATTCTCCACAGACTCTAAAAATTGTTTTTACACCTAAGGAGTGTCTTTGATTTTGTAGTTACTTTTATTACAAAAGCTAAGCATTATTTGGAAATGTACAAGTAAAAGCACTCCCCATACCTGGTTGACTGATAACAGTAATCTTTCCTTTATGGAGCTTCATAATTGACTGCGCAATTGAAAGACCTAATCCGGCACCTTTCTCTGCATGAGAACTATCCGCCTGATAAAACCTTCTAAATATATCTTTTTGTTTCTCATGGGCAATCCCTATACCTGTGTCTTCTACAATTAACTGCGGAATGGGTTTATTAATTACCTTTACCTTGATCTTTCCTTTTTTTTGGGTATATTTAATTGCGTTATCTAAAAGAATAACCACTAATTGTTGTAATTTATCCTTATCTCCTAAAGCAAATACATCTGGATTAATATTTTTTTCAACTGTTATACCTGCTTTTTTCATTAGAGGTTGAATTGTTTCTATTTCTTTCTCTACAACGTTTGTTAATGAACACTTTTCCAATGGTTTTGTACTGCCTGCGTCAAGTACGGATAATGATAATAAATCGCTAATGAGTTTTCCCAATCGTAGGCTTTGTTCGTAAACGAGACTAATTGCTTCCTGGTAATCTTCCTTTGTTTTTTTTGTAGAACGCATAACCACCTCACAAGCAGATTGAATAGTGGTAACAGGACTTTTCAATTCGTGCGAAGCATCTGCGACAAATGCTTTTTGTCCCGCAAGGATTTTTTCAATAGGCTGAAGCGTTTTACCTGCAAGAAAAAAACTAAGCCCGCTACCAAAAAGCAATATTACGGCATCAACAATAATAATATCTAAACGGGACGTATTTCTAAGCTCGCGGACTTGAGCCAAAACTAGTCGCATCTCTGAGTTAGAAAGTGCTCTCGGTACATGATTCCCAAAATCCTGCTCCAAAACAATACGAGTTACATCATTATTGTAAATTATGAAAAGTACAACAGAAAACAAAGCAAGTATTAGGAGAAGAATTACTGTATACCAACCAGATAACATTAATCGAGTTTTTGTAAATTGCGGCAATTGATTAAACATATTTCTACTCTACGATTTTATATCCAAGACCTCTAACTGTTAGTATCATTCGCTTTTCTTTTGGGAATGCCTTATCTACTTTACTTCTCAACCTTTTCATAAGTACCTCTATAGTATTACTCATAGATTCATGTTGGTAGTCCCATGCATGACTTGTTATTTGTTCTCTTGTAACAATTTGATTAGGATGCCGCATGAGAAATTCTAGCAGTGCATACTCTTTTGCCGTCAATTCTATATTTTTCCCATTCCGGGTTACTTGATGAGTTTTTGGATTAATAATAAGTAATCCCACTCTTAACGTTGTTTCATTTGTTGTTGATCGCCTAATAAGAGAATGTACGCGCGCAATAAGCTCGTTAAAAGAAAAAGGTTTTGCTAAATAATCATCTGCTCCAGCATCAAGTCCTTCTACTTTTTCATCAGCGCTTCCTCTTGCCGTAAGCATAAGAATTGGAGTAAATATTTTTTCATCTCTAAGTTTCTTGCAAATGGTAATGCCATCCATACCGGGCAGCATACGATCCAAAATAATTACATCATAATCTTCAACGCTTGCTTGCTCGTATGCCTGCTGCCCGTTATGGAGCACATCAACTAAAAACTTCTCATCCTTAAGTCCGGTTTTTATTGTATGGGCTAAACTGTACTCGTCTTCAACCAAAAGAATTCTCATTGCCCGATTATAGCAAATGTCATTTTCAGTTAATCTTTGGTTGTAAGAATACTTGAAGATACAATTATAGAAAGGAGGTGAAACTATGCTAAGTAAAAAATTGACTACATTAATAACAGCTGGAGGGCTAACAATAATGCTTGTTCTTTCTCCTCTTGCTGTATTTGCGCAAACAGTTACGCCAGGAAGTACAAAGGCAGCAAATCAGGCAGCAAGACTTGCAAACTTACATACCCTTGCTGACAATGCTATCTCTATGAGACTAACATCTCTCAATAATGCATCTACCCGAGTTAATGGACTGGTAAAATTATCCAGCACACAAAAGACTCAATTTAGCGGAGAAATTACCACAGATGTGAATGGGCTTACTAGTCTTAAAACAAAAGTAGATGGAGATACTGATTTGCCAACGTTGAGGACAGACTACAGAACTATCTTTACAACATATAGAATATATGCTGAGTTTCTACCTCAACTGCACCTTTTAGTAGCATCAGATACTATGGATGTTACAGCCGATAAACTCTCTGATTTATATACAAAGTTACAAAGTAGAGTTTCCAACGCAGGCAATCCAAGCAATTTAACAAGCTTACTGTCCGACATGCAAGCAAAAATTGCAGATGCCAGAACACAATATAGTAATGTACAGTCTCAAATAACATCGTTAACGCCACAAAGTTGGGATAATGATCCAACCGGCACAACGAATATGTTAAAAAACGCACGGTCAGAAATTAAGACTGGTGCAGGAGACTTAAAAGCAGCACTAGCTGATGCAAAGCAAATTATTCAAACGCTTAAGGCAAATATAACGCCTAATCCTACCAAATAGAAAACGTGTTTGATCTAAATAAACCGTCTAGCAATAGGCGGTTTTTTAGTATTACTGGTAGAAAAAAAATTACTGTTGAGGGGTATCTTGCGATTGATTGTTAACGTCTTGATTACTTGTATTTTGGTCTTGCTGTAGTTGATTTAAACTGTTCTGGACACTTTGTACATCTTGGTCTAATTGTTGATTAGAAGTATTTGATTTATTTTGTAATCCGCTGCTATTTGTAGTACCTGACTGAGTATTTGGAGATGTTGACGGCTGATTTGCAGACATTGTTGTTGCAGTTTGCATCATTGAAGACTTATTATAGTGATGCCAAAGTTTATATCCACCAAATCCAATTACAGCTAATACGATTATTCCTCCAATTACCCAATACAGAGTTTTATTTGAATTTTGAGTTGCCATTTTTGCTTTAGTATAAATAGCAAAAATATAAATATTTATACTAATAGATTTATAAACGAGAAAAATGAACCGAAAATGACATTTGCTAACTATTTTGGAAGTGCTTGTATTTTTTAATTTTTTTGTTATAATTTTTTTAATGAGCAAGATGGATCCGGTTGTACATTTTGAAATGCCTTCTAAAGATAAAAAGCGCACAGCGGATTTTTATTCTACTGTTTTTGGCTGGAAAATGACCCAAATGGGCCAAGAAATGGGAAGCTACCTTCTTGCCGGCACAACAGAAACAGATGAAAATAATATGGTAAAAACACCCGGCGCAATTAACGGCGGATTTTTTGACTATCAGGAAAAGAGTGGATTTAATATGCCCCACTTGGTAATCTCTGTAGATAATTTGGAAGAATCTATGAAGAAAGTAGAAGATAAGGGCGGAAAAGTACTGGGCGGAATAAAAGGGCCAGGAACAGTTGATGATATTCCGGGAATTGGCCGCTATGTTTCTTTTGAAGACAGTGATGGAAATCACGTAGGAATGCTCCAACCACTTCCTGAAAAATAAATCCTCTTACTCCCCTAACTCAGGTTTACAAATAGTGTATAATACCCGATTACTTGATTTTGACCTTATCAACTTTTGCAAAATCAAGTATGAACGGTATATCTAACTCTTTTTCATTATTCCATTAAGGTTTATACTAATATTATGAGAAGTGTTTTGGTTAGCGGGTCCGGAATTGCCGGACTTACAACCGCGTATTGGCTGGCAAAGGACGGTTGGAAGGTTACTATTGTTGAAAAGGCAAAAGGAGAAAGGCTTGATGGCTACATGATGGATTTTTACGGCAACGGCTGGGATGTTGCGGAAAAAATGGGAATAGAGGAGAAAATTAGAAATATCCATTACCCGATAATAGACGTACAAATTGTTAAAAATAACGGACAAAAGTACTTTTCATTCCCTGTATCAAGAATGATAAAAGCATTGGACAATAAATACCGCCCCATCAGAAGGCCTGACTTAGAACATATCTTACTTGGTGAGGTAAAAAAATTCCCTGTAACAATCCTCTACGATACGGTTGTTAAAGATTTAGAAAATACACCCGCCTTAGTAAAAGTAAAGTTGAGTAGCGGAATACAAAGATCGTTTGATATTGTAGTAGGTGCCGACGGAGTACATTCCAACATACGTAAACTTGTTTTTGGGCAAGAGAGTTTGTTTAGCCATTATTTGGGTTATATTTTTTCTTTTTTTCACACAAAACGGGACAAATCAATCGGAGATAACTTATGCCTATATCAGGAACCAAACAGACAATTTGGTATGTACCCCTACTCCGAAAATGAAATGGATGTATTATATGTGCTTAAAAGTAAAGAACATAAACGCATGCAAAAGTCTGAATACAAACCTTTTTTGACAAAAGAAATTAAAGGCATGGGGTGGATTGCAGAGGAGATTTTGGAAAACACACCATCTGAGAAAGTTACTTTTTTAGACACGACCGAACAAATAAGAATGGACAGTTGGTACAAAAACCGCGTTGTGTTGGTTGGTGACGCTGGGGCCTGCCCAACACTTGCTGCGGGGCAAGGCTCTTCTATGGCTATGACGGAAGCCTATGTACTGACCAAAAATCTACGTGAATTTGAAGATATTGATAAAGCATTTAAAGGATATCAGGAAGAATTGTCTGATTACGTTTCAAAAATTCAAATAAAGGGTGCAAAATTTGCCAAAAGTTTTATTCCAAGTTCTACATTGGGAGTAATTTTCCAACGCTGGTTTATGATGGTTGCCATGAGTCCCCTTTTTGCAAGAAAATCTTTAAACTGGTTTACCGAAAAAAAGATTTTATAAATTTGCCAAACAAGGAAATGGATGGAGAATATTTAAAGTTGAAACTGGACTTGCAAAAAATAAAATTACTTGATTAATTATAACAATCTATTGTGTAAACCTGAATGTTTTAATAATCTCGTTTGTAATCTCCAAACCGCAGTGGGTACAAGTTAGTAAAACCGCGGTATTACCTTTTAGAAAAATTGCCGCCTGGTCCGAGCCTTCGCCATAAACACTTTTGTCTATCATCCAACTGGCGTTTGGAATATTTACAGATGTATCTTTTATAAAGTTGTCTATTGCCAAATTCGGAGTGTCCCCTGGAGATTGATGGCTTGCAATAAACTCCGCAAGCGATTTTGCATCTGTTTTTACCGTGTCTATTGTTAATATATATCTTTGAGACAAATCAGATGTATTATTTGCAATTACGTCTTCTATAAAGTTTTTTTGGGTATTATTTAAACTTGGTTCCAACTGCCAGTTTGGAGGAAACTTAAAAGAAAAAGCACTTCCAATACCTGTAAAACCAAAGGGGCCGCTGTATGTTTGCCACTTTGTCGGGTCTTGGGTTATAACAATTTCGGGCTGAACCTCAACTTTTGTAGTACCCACTAAAGTATATGGCCCTTTTTTTAAGTTGGAAGAAATTTGATTCCATAAAAGAAACCCCCCTACTGCAAATATAGCAAGCAAAAATAAAATTGCAAACAGAATGTAGGAGTTATTTAATGATATTTTTTCCGGTTTGGCAGATTGATATTTTTTATCAACAGAAGTTTGTTTTAACGGGTCTTCATAATTGTCTTTCAGGGCCTCTGCTTCGTCTGCTGTTAAGGTCAGGTGTTTATCCATACCTAAATTGTCTCACAACAGTGTGCCAAGTCAACCATAGTGAAATACTATATATAGTATACTCACAGAAGTTTTTGCGGTGTTAAAAATAGTCCGCAGGTGTCCGCAGCTTAGCCTCAAAATCACCGCAGCAACCCGCAGCCCGCGCAGCGCTGCGGTTCTCCAGCTTTGATTTAATTACCCGCAGCAGCTTCCGCATAGCCTCAATTTTTGATGCGGTCAACCCGCAGGTGTATAATTAAAACAAATATATGAACAATACATATATTGTGGTTGCGGCTCTTTTTTGGGCTGTCTTTTGGATTTACTGGTTTATAAACAACAGTAACCAGAAAGAAACAAAACAAAAACCAATTCTTTCCCAAGTCCTTCCCTACCGGATTTTTTGGACCTTATCTTTTTTATTTTTTAATTGTCCCCAAATTTTTTGCTTTGGATTTTGTGGTTTTACCATCGGGTTTTCTGGTAGGACTTTTGGGGGATTTTGTTTGCGGGGCGGGCCTTATTGTTTGCATTCTGGCAAGGAAAGAATTGGCAGGTAATTGGGCAATGCAGCTTGATTTAAAAAAGAATCATGAGCTTATAACATCCGGCCCTTATAAATTTGTCCGCCACCCAATCTACACCGGTTTTCTGTTAATGTTTTTAGGTACGGCAATTACAATTGGCATGGCAGGAGGATTAATTGGCGTAATCCTGCAAATAATTGGAAGTTTTTTAAGAATTAAAAATGAAGAGGCTCTAATGACAAAAACTTTTGGAAAAAAATATTTGGAATATAAATCCCACGCCAAAACCCTTATCCCCTTTCTTTTATAATTTTAACCACCTTTTATCCATTTAAGTAATAAAATTAACTCGACTTTCTTCAAGAGAGTTTTGTTTATACTGAGAACATTCACTACATTCAGTATAAATGAGGTGAATGTGCTTCTTTTGCTGGCAGAATTGCTAGTATATTTAATTAAAATTTGAGTTTGGGTTAAGTTTAATATTGGACGGAATATTGGTTGAAGAGCCGGAGTTTGTAACCGGTGCCGGATTACCAAAATTACTTTCATTCCACAAAAAAATCCCAAGCACAATTAAAATAACTAAAAGAATTATTGTAAAAATAAATCCGTTACCAAGTTTTATAACCTGTTTATCCTTTTTTTCCGGAACAATTTCTTGATCTAAGATTGTACTTTGAATGTTATCCATACAAAGATTATCTCACAAATAAAAAAATCAAAAAAGTTAAAATCCGCGGTTATTTTTCCTGCAGAATGGAGAATATGTTTCCCGATGGGTCTGTAAACCATGCAATGTCAGGTCCCATGCCGGCTTTAATTCCGCGCGCAATTCCTTTTGTGTCTTGAGGCATTTCTTTCATGTTGTATTTTTCAAACTTAACGCCTTTTTTCCCTAATTCTTCCACTGCTTTGTCTATATCTTCCACAATAAAATTTAAAACAGTGTATGATGCCGGAGTGTGGTTTGGTTTATCGTATACAAAAACTACAGCTTTACTCCCTGGCAAATACAATTGAAGGCCCATCCCCTTTTCCTTAGTAACTTTTAAACCCAAAACTCCAGCGTAGAATTTTTCTGCTTCTTCTAAATTTTTTACCGAAAATCCGCTGAATGCCGCGTTAAACATATATAAAAATTATTTTGCGGTGTATTCTCCGTCTGCTACCGGTTCTTCCCAAGTAAGCTCACCGCTTGTTATTGCCAAGTGGGACATATGGTCTGTTTCTTCCGGATGTGCACCGTGCCAATGATCGGTATTTGGTGGAATTTGTACAACATCTCCGGAGACTGCGTTAATTACTTCTTGTCCGCGAAGCTGGACACGGCCTTTTCCTTCCAAGAAATACAAAACTTGTCTGCCTGTATGTTTATGCCAAAATGTGTGTGCGCCTTTTTCAAAAGTAACCCGTAAAACCGTTGCGCCCTCTTCTACTTTTCCGGTGTTTTGGATAAATACGTTACCTGTAAAATTATCTGGGGACCCTTTTGTTTTTTCAAAATCTTCACCGCGTTTCGCTTGTGCCATAACAAACACATAGTACGACTACAAAAATATTCTGTCAATGCACGAAAGTAGAGTATGCGGAAGGTTTGTGTGTCAAAGTTATGGTTTACTATCTACTGCTTCCAGTGTTCCAGGGTAATCTGCACCCGATATTGTATAGGTTGCCTTTAAACCTCCTCTTAATCCAATTAAATAATTTGGCATTGTCCATGTTGGAGGATTATTTCCTCTTCTTCCTCTAAAAATTACATCACGATCATTAACAATTAAAGTCGGGGCTATTTCTTGTCTTCCCCGACGTATGGTTGGACCAAATTGAGTTACAAGCGCCTGATCCATACCCCTTGTTCTACCGTGAGGGCCTATCGCGCCGTCGATAACGCTTTCTACGGCAATAGAAATGTCGCTTATATAAAAAGGGTTTTTTACAGCTGGCGCTCCCGGCCATTGACTAATAGTGGGTCCGAATTCTGTTCTTGCACCACTTGGTAAACTTATCCCTTTTGCCGGAACGAATCGTAAAGCCATAGTTGGATTCTATCAAATCCTATAGCTATAGTCAAATTCCAAATCTCTGGTTCTTAAATGTGTGCCACACATCATTAAATTACAGCTTAGAGTTTCATGATGATGGTTTGGTTTTATTTTTTGTTTCTGAGTAAAACAAAATAATCTACTTTCTCACCATTTAGGTGGCGGATTATTTTATCAACAACTTTTGAACGGGTTTCTTCTGTTTTTATAAAATTTATATATCTGTTAATTTCTTTTTGCCGCGAAGGTGGAAAATTACCGAATGCTTCTTTTGCTCTCTCATTTTTTTCCAAAGCGGTTTTAAACATTTTGTGCATTGGTTCTATTCGGGGTGAATTGTCGTATGATATTTCTACTTTAACTTTACTGCCAACATCAACTCCGGTAACTTTACGCACAATGCCATTTATATATAACCGCCAAAAACCTTGATACTTAACTAATGTTTGGACAAAATCTTTGCCATTGATTTTCCCTTTTACCGGAATTGCCCCTTTATCTTTGCCAGATTGCTTAAAAATTGAAGAAAGAACTGTATCCGGTAAATAAACATACGGATTTACGCCAATAATAAAAACCTCTGCGGAAAAATTAAAAATCTCCATGCGAAAATTATATCAAGGTTGCTGGGTGAATTTGAAAGTTTTGACAATTTGAAGCTCAGCGCTTTCTGAAGAGGGGTCAATAGCCATTGGACCAAAATCAATAATTTGTGTACCGTCGGAGAAAGGAATATACCAGCCAACAGTTCCTTCCCCTCCCTGATGGTACGCTTCCATTTCTGCGTTATTGAGCATTATAGATTTTCTTTGAAAATCCCCTGCCAACGCCGGAATTTGCTTCGCTTGAATTGCGTCTATATAGGTCTTAATTGACTGGTCTGTTGATATAAATGTTACAAATAAATTATTTTTATATAAAATACTGCCTCCATTTCCTGTTGGCGAACCGGTTGCCGGGTCATATAAATTAGTGCCATAAGGTATATCTTGCTTAGTCCATGTCCCTGGGTACCGGAAACTATACCCTGTTCCTGAATATGTTTTCCAGGAAACGGTCGGGTCTGGTGTTGGAGATGGTGCAAATGTTGGAATTGGAACAGTAATTGTCGGTGCGGGTTTTACCTTTTGGGTAAAAAGCCCCAAGCGGTTTGTTGCACCAAGATAATACGACCCTGCAACAATACATATTAGAACAATAAATCCCAAAATAAAAAGAAGAAATTTTCCAGAAGAATTCTGTTTTGGCTTTTCATTTAAGCTTTGTTTTTGCTCTTCAATAACCTGCGGATTAACATATATTTGGCTGGGTGCTGCTATCGTTTACTGATCTGGTTGAGGCCCCTTTGCTTGCGGATCCTTCGGATTATCCATATTTTTATTGTCTCAGGAGTATTGAGAAAAAGTCAAATTCTTAAGATAGATTTTCTCAAAAAAAACAAATTTCAGAGGCGCATAAAAGAAGGGCCTTCGCGTTTGTATTCTTTATCCATAATTTTAAGAGTATTCTCTTCCGTTGTCGGATAATAACGGTTAAGGTTTGGTAAATGGGACAAAACCTGTTCTTCCTCTCCCGGCATTACATTATGTCCAAACCCGTTAAAATTATAGCCGACATCCCCCCCAACTCCAAAAAGTTTTACATTCGCATTCTGGTGGCAAATATCATTTCTAAGTTGCTCGTAAGGTCTAAAAATAACAAAGTTTAACATGGTATAAACATAAGGCTTCCATCCTGCTTTACTCATTCCGTAAACAACCCCCATCATTGTCTGCTCGGCAACACCTATATTTAAAAACTGTTTTGGGAATGTGTCTATGTAATTTTGCATATAGGTAAAACCAACATCGCCAACAATTAATATTACTCTCTTGTCTTTTTTTGCAAGTTCGGTCATTTTTTGGATAAAAGGTTTTCGCATCATAATGAAAGTTCTTTAACAGCCCTTTTATAAATATCGTCATCAACATATTTGTAATGGAAAACAAGTGAATCTTCCATAAAAGAAACGCCTTTACCTTTTATGGTGTCACAAATTATCACTTTAGGTCCTTTGTGGGGCACTTTTAATGCTTTTTCTATTGCGGTAAAGTTATGGCCGTTAACCCTTAATGTATCCCAACCCCAAACTTTCCATTTTTCCTCCAAAGGTTCAAGTTTTAAAATATCTTCGGTCCTGCCCATCGCCTGCCATGTATTACGGTCAACTAAAACCGTTAGGTTCTCTAAGTTTTGATGGGTCGCAATCATCACGCTTTCCCAAGTTGTCCCCTCATTCATCTCACCATCAGACATTATGCAAAAAACTTGCCCTTTTACCCCTAATTTTTTCTGCCCCAAAGCAATACCGATTGCAACGGGAAGTCCGTGCCCCATTGACCCGCCGGTTGTTTCTACGCCTTCTACTCCCACTTCCACTAAATTTTGGTAAGGCTTTTTTGGGAATAAGCTTAAATCTTTTTCAGGGAATTTGCCCTGGCGGGAAAGTAAAATATATGTTGTTGCCGCGGCCCATCCTTTGCTCCAAACAACACGGTCTTCTTTTTTTAGATTTTCATAAAGTACAACTGCCAAATCGGTAACAGAGTAATTACTGGCAATGTGGCTTGTCTGGGCTTTATGGATCATATCCAAAGCCTTTCGCCTTACCTCGGTTGCAATTTTTTTGTAATCCTTCTTCACGGCAATGTCAAA
This sequence comes from Candidatus Microgenomates bacterium, assembly GCA_025451195.1. Classification (GTDB taxonomy): domain Bacteria; phylum Patescibacteriota; class Microgenomatia; order Levybacterales; family UBA12049; genus JANWKV01. The sequence goes on from JANWKV010000038.1 coordinate 18,710, forward strand.
ATACCAAACAGTTGATTGCCCGGTCAAATTTTAAGTAATTTTTAAACAATCTGTTCTTTTTGTTAAAAATTTATAAATCTGGGTATATTAAATTTATATAAAAATGCAGGAGTTTCCTGGTCGCTTGTAATTTTTCCCTGCGTAACTAACTTATCAAGTCTTGTTTTCTCCATTGCCTGCATTTTTGCAGGATCTGGAGTTGGTATTACTTTTTTATTTTGGGCATGATTCCTGCTTCTGAAAAGATGCTTAACCGATTGTTTTTATTTTTCTTATGATACATACTTGTTGTAGTGAAATGAAAAAAATTATGCTGACTGTTGTTTTACTCGGAATTATTTTTGCTGCAGCATTTATTTTTACCTCCAAATCAAATGCCCCAAAAACAGCAACCGCTCCTCTCTCCCCAACTCCAAATACTGTTACGCCTTTACCAACTTTACCCGGGACTAATGTAGCAATAGTTTTTTGCGGATCGAGTCAACTTTCCGGAAATATTTCTACAGAAGGAGCAGCAGGCAGTATTTATGCAACCCTTACTCTGACAAATATTGGAAATTCAACATGTAAGGTTATCCTGGGCAACACAATTTCGGCAATTTTTGATGCGGATAATATTGATGCTCAAAATGTTCAAAGTGGTCAAACAAAAAATTTTTCTCTTACGCCTCAGGAAAAAGTTTATTCACAAGCCCGACTCCCTAACGGCCCTCAATGCCAGTCTGGCATTGTACAGAAACAAATTAGCTTTTTTTATAAAGCCGCCGATACGTCTGTAGAATTTAAACCGACAAGTGCTAACCAGTTAAAACTTACCGTGCAGGCATGCACTTCTCCAGCAGAAAAAACAACAATAGACATCTGGCCTTTGTCAGAAAATCCCGTCAACCAGTAGCAATTTAATTCTGAAATATCGAGGAATTTGACACATTTAATTTGAGTTTGGAGCCTGTATTCATATTAAAAGATGTAAAAAAAGCCGCGGAAAAGTAAAAGGAGCCGCAAAATATCCCAACAATTGGACTGTTTATTTCCCGCATTGATATAAAAGATAACCACTTCACTCTCCTCCAACCTCAATGAGCATGAAATCAAATAAATAAAAAGTCCTGAAGATTTATCCCGCATTTATTATAATAAGTACATGGTAAAAAACCGCCGTAAAAAAAATAAGTCATTAAACAAAAAGCAGTCTCCAAGAGTAAACTGGAATTTTTTTATTTTAGTAGGTATTGCCATAATTTTACTTCTTGGAATTTTCGGATTTGTTATTTACAAATTGCAAATTAAACCTGTTATAGAATCTCCTAAAGGAGAGATGAAAAAAATCCCTGCGGACGTTAAAAAAGAAATGGAACAGCCAAATCAAGCCACCAGCTCTGCGGAAATCAGAGTGCCTATTCTTATGTACCATTACATTGAATACGTTCAGGATAAAAAAGACAAAACAAGGCAGGCTTTGAATATAAATCCCGATATATTCGAACAGCAATTGCAGACACTTGCAAACGCGGGTTATACATTTTTAACTGCAAGGGAATTAGGCTATATTATTGACGGAACAAAAAGATTGCCAAAAAATCCCATTTTACTTACCTTTGATGATGGTCATTGGGATTTTGATACTGTAGTCCTCCCGCTCTTAAAAAAATACCATGTTAAAGCAACTGCTTATATTATCCCCGGGTTTACCGGGGGTTCGGATTTTATGTCTGCATCCCAAATACAAGATGTTATAAATAGTAAGCTTGTTGATATCGGAGCCCACACTGTTCATCATGTTTCCCTTAAAGGCAAATTGTCTCCAGTCGTAACATATGAAGTAACCCAAAGCAAATTGATGCTGGAAAATACGTACCATATTTCCGTTGTATCTTTTGCCTACCCAAACGGATCTTTTGACCAACAGGCAATAAATGCTGTAAAAGATGCGGGGTTTACAACTGCCGTTTCTACAATTCCGGGAATTATGCAAAGCGGGCAAAACAGATTTTTCTTAAACAGACTGAGGCCCGGCTATAGAACAGGAGAAACGCTTCTTAATTATCTGCAAAATACCACTTTTAAGGAATATTAGAATCCCCTTAGAAAATTTCATTGTCTGGTTTTAAGAAATTGTAGCGCCCCGTACAAACCGTTTATTTTACCCAAAGTTCCATAAACAATTTCAGGACGCGCTTGAGCGGAAAAAATTGTCATAAGAGAATAAAGCTCGGATGTTACGGTTTTTAATGGAATGTTAAGTCCAACAGCTCCTGCAATAATAACAATACTTGGCGACCAATGCACAATTGTATTATTAAGCCCAATTGCCAAATTCTTTGCAATCTGTTCCCAAATTTCACTGTCTGTTATATTTTCCGCTTTTTGTTTATAAATTTTTTCAATTGCTTTTCCTCCAACATATGCTTCCAAATGGCCTTTTTTCCCGCATGCATCCTCATTTCCACCCGGAAAAATAATCTGGTGGCCCGGTTCAAAACCCCATTTATTCTTTGCTATCTGTCCGCTAATTATAACCGCCCCGCCAACTCCTGTTCCTATAGCCAAACAGGCAACAATTTTATATCCCTTACCTGCTCCATAAACAGCTTCTCCCAAACTACCCAAAGCCGAATCGTTTTCCAGAAAAACAGGCGCTTTTATTTTTTCCGATAAATTTTCTACAATCGATTTTCCAACCCAAGAACTAATATGAGGAGACGTAATTAGCATTTGCTTTTTACTGTCCAGTGGGCCGGCAATCCCACCGGCTACTGATAAAATTTTATCGCCTCCCGAAAGTTCGACAATGTTTTTGGAAAGAATATCCATTCCTTCTTCAAAATTTTCAGGAGTGTTAAGAATAATAGATTTTTCAACAGTGTCAAAGTTTTTAGAAACGCCAATTCTAATATGCGTACCGCCAATATCAAAAACCCCAAACATAAGTGTATGGTATCAAATTTAAATTTAATCTTCTAATAATTTCGTTGTTTTTTTTAAAAAATTATAAGAGAATAAAGGTATAAAGAATCCAGAAACAAGGAGTTAAAATATAAAACCATGTTGAGTGCACCAAAAATCCCCTACTTCCAAACATCACGTTACCGCGTTGCAACAATGGTTGAATTGGCAAAAATTAAACAAGGCGATGTTGTTGCAGACTTGGGAAGCGGAGATGGACGGATTGTAATTGCCTTCGCAAAAAAAGGCGCGGCATCACATGGATATGAAATAGACAACGCATTAAGAAAATTGTCTGAAGAAAATATTAAAAAAGAAAATATTTCAAACGCTTTCATACATAACAAAGATTTTTGGCAGGAAGATTTATCAAAATACTCAATTATCTGTTGTTACCCAATGCCGGGTGTCATGGGAAGGCTGGAAAAAAAATTAAAAACCGAGCTCAAACCGGGAGCTAGGGTTTTACTTAATTACTTCCCTTTTCTCCACTGGAAAGAAAAAAAGATAAAAGACAATATTTACCTCTACCAAAAATAAGATATACTCGAATAAGTATGATGCTGTCTTTAACGACCCGACTCCAAATGTGGATAGACTATTTGAAATATGTAATTATATTGCAAAAGGGAGAATCTATAAATTTAGGGGTTGAATTATTTTTTTTTATACTTTCTGTTTACCTTTTTATCCAGGATGTTTTTACTAATCCTGGAGGACATGCAATTAGCATTATTTTTCTTTTTGTTATCATTCAATTTTTGCGAGATATAAATGGTACAAAAAACGAAGTAAACTCATATTTTAATATTCAGCATAGCATTCTAAGAGACCCTTCAAATATTGCGGATTTAAAACCCAGTCCCAAAGAAAGAAAAGAAGAATTTGAAAGTATTTTTGTTGACAGTAAAAAAGTAGAGAAGGTTTTCGTTTCTAATAAAATAAATCGGTATATACAAACCACTCCTTTAACTATTAATCTTACAAATAAAAAGAAAAAGAAAATTCGCGAATATTTGGAAAAACACAAAGATGTTTTACTTCAATACCTAAACTATTATTTCTTTTCATCTCTTAAAAAGCATCGTGAATTTGTCAATAATGAAAAATTTTGTATGTCGTCAGATATTAACCTAAACTCAAAATCTGTAGAATGTCACACAGGCGGATACTTTGACTCATTTCTTACTAATCAAATAAGCGGTACTACTCTTATTATTAAAGATGCCAAGCATACAACAATTAGTACAGAAGAAATTTTTCCTTCCGGGATAGACGAAGAAAACAATGCGTATCTTACTGACATTTCCTCTTCATCGATGAACCATCACGTAGGATGCTCAACGCTAGGATTTACCAAAGATAATAATTTTGTTATTTGGATACAATCAAACACTAATCAATTTAGCAGCGGGTTACTTATACCAACTGGCAGTGGCTCTGCAAACGCATCCGACGTTATGGATAATAATTTCCAAAAAACAATTATATACACTATGGAACGTGAGCTAAAAGAAGAAAGTTCTATTAACAAAAGCCCCTCTGGCCAATATAAAACAATGATACTTGGATTTTACCGTTGGGTTTCTCGAGGTGGAAAACCTGAATTTGTAGGGATTACAAAATTGCCGGAAAATGCCAACTATTATCAGCCTAACACAAAAGAAGTGATGGTTAAAAAAACTAAGAACAACCTTTTCCATTTACAAACAATTGATAAAATACCGGATTTTCTTGCGGATATACGAAAGAGAGGTAAACTCTCTGTTCCTCTTTTTATGTGCCTGAGAGAACTCGAATATATGTACGCATATCATAAAATCGAATTGGAAAAATTTTTATTTAATGAAACTCAACTTCCCTCGAATAAAAACTCTTAATTTTCTTTAGCATCTTTTGATATGATAACTATATGCTAAAAACTGCTGTTTTAATTATTGGAGCCGGACCAACGGGCCTCATGGCAGCCTGCCAGCTGGCTATTTTAAAAGTTCCTTTTATTATTGTTGAAAAAGATCCTAGTTCAATCACAGAATCACGCGCAATTGGAATCCAAGCCAGAAGTTTGGAAATTTTTGAGCAAATGGGAATTGCCGAAAAATTTATAAAAGAAGGTCTTCCCGCAACAGGAATAAATTTTATAGATAACGGAAAAACAACAGAACACATTCCTCTGTCCGGCATAGGAGAGGGGCTGACAAAATTCCCTTTTCTTTTTATACTGGAACAGTCAAAAACAGAAAAAATTTTAATTGATTTTTTAGAAAGCCGAGATAAAAAAATACTGTATGACACAAATGTTTCTTCAATTACTCAAGATGATAAAAAAACAATAACAATTATTGAAAACAAAGCGGGAAAAAAGGAAACAATCCAAGCGGATTGGATAATTGGCGCAGATGGTGCGCATAGCATTGTAAGACATACTTTTAAAATCGAACTCGCCGGCAAAACTTATAAACAATCGCTATTTGTTTTGGATTGTAAAATTTCATCACAGGTACTTTCCCATAAAGATCTTTCCGTTGCCGTTTCGGATAGTGCTTTTGCGGCATTTTTCCCCCTCTCCCAAAACCGCTGGCGGATTGTTGGCGAAGTACCACCTGATTTTTACGGAAAAAACCAAATAACATTTGACGGGGTTAAAAAAGATTTTGCAAAGAGGATGAAAATGGAGATTACTCTTTCCGATTGCCAGTGGATTTCTTTATATCATTCTCACCACAGATGTGTTGCCAATTTTAAAGTTGGCAGGTGTTTTCTTGTTGGAGATGCTGCCCATATTCATAGTCCGGTCGGTGCGCAGGGAATGAACACCGGCTTACAAGACGCTTATAACCTTACCTGGAAAATTGCATTTGTACATTTTAAAAACGCAAATGAATCACTGCTAAATACCTATAACGAAGAACGTTTACCCCATGCCAAAAAACTGGTCGAAACAACAGACAGACTTTTTAATATTATTATTGCCGGTGGTCCTCTTGCTACTTTTTTCCGGACAAAACTTGCGCCAAAAATTGTTAAATTTATGATAGATCATAAATTTAGCCGCGGCTTTCTTTTTAAAACAGTTTCCCAAATTGGTATTTCCTACCGCAACAGTCCCCTTTCCCAAAATGCGTCTTTTGGTGAATTTGATAAAAAAACACCAAAACCGGGAGACAGGTTGCCTTTTGTTATGTACGGAGAAAGTAACAACAAAAAAAACATACAGGATTTAATTACCGTAAACAAAATACATCTTTTTCTTTTTACTCAATCGGAAAAAGATTTACAAAATATAAAACAGATAGCTGAAAAATATAAAGAGATAATAAAAATTAACATTTTTATATTAAACAGTGAAACTAAAAATTTATATAAAGAATTTGGAATATTAAATGGCGGATATTATTTAATAAGGCCGGATATGTATATTGCCTTTAGGAGTTTGGGCCAAAATTATGAACAACTGAAGAGCTATCTTGCATCATTTATTCTATTAAATTAATCTCCTCAAATTTTATTGTAATACCTGATTAAGTGCATTAATATTTTCTTGGGAAGAGTCAAGCTGTAAAGATTTTTGAGCATATTCTTTCGCTTCTTCTTTTTTTCCGTTTGCAAAAAGTGCCAGTGCCATAAGCTGGTTAAGTTTTGCGCTGTTTGGAAAAATTGGAAGCGCCTGGTTTATAAAGTTTATTGTATTTGTGGGAGTATCTGTTAACGAATAAATTAATGCAATATTTTCATACGCGGCAGACGTTGGCGAAAGTTTAATTGATTTTTCGTAGTAAGACTTTGCACTATTGTAGTCTCCTTCCTGTGCATAAATTGATCCAATATTATTTAATGTCCACAAATTATTTGGCGCAAATTTTATCGCTTGTAAAAATTCTTCCTTTGCTTTTTCATGTTGCCCGTCGTTGTATAAAGCAACACCATAATTATTAAGAAGTTCGGAAGAATTGGCAGATAATATTATGTCGTGTCCAAAAAGGGTTAGTGGATTTTCCCAATCGATTGTTCTTATAAATGTACGTAGAAAAAAGAAAACAAAAAATAACAAATAACACAAGAATGTTAGCATAGTGTTTCGTGAATTGTTTGAATTTAAAATTTTTATAAAAATCAGTGAAAAAATACCAAAAACTCCAATTAACGGAAGGTAAAGCCATCTCTCCTCAATAGTAAAATCAAGCGGAATAATATTTAAGACGATTGACAAAGACAATAAAAACCACAACGAAAAGAATATAAGAATTTTCCTATCTACTTTTGATCTTAATAAAATAATTCCAAGAGATATAAAAATTAATAGAACAACCGGAAGAAGAAAGTAAAAACGGTAATCATTAATATTTGTTATTAAATCAACTTGAGAAATATGAAGAGTTACGGGATAAAAAATTAAACGGATATATGAAAATAATTCGTAAGGAACCGTTAATAATCGCTGTACAAGAGTTGCGTGAGCAATAGGAATTGGGGATAAATTCTGGTCTGCCGACAAAGTTGCCACATGGAAACGAAAAAAAGAATATACACCGGCAGATAATCCGCAGGATACCAAAAGAGGTATTAATTTTTTTCTGAAAAAAATCAGTGACAACATAATTACAAAAACAATAGAAAAAACTCCTGACTCTTTGGAGAAAAGAGATCCGAGTGTTGTTAAAAAGATAACAAGAAGATTTAAAATTGAAATTTCTTTTTTTAAGCAAAACTTTAAAGCCGTAATAATTGAAACGAGAATAAAAAATACATACATTAATTCAGTCGTTGCGGAAACGTAAGCAACACTTTCCACATTTGCAGGTTGTACCAAAAATAAAACCGATGCAAAAAATGCAGAGGTTCTTGAAAATTTATATTTCCTTAAATCCAAAAGATTCTTAATTAAGAAAAATATGAGTATTGAATTAGTTATATGCAAGCTAACATCAAACAAATGATATCCAAAAGGATTTAATCCCCAAATAGAGTATGTAAGGGAAAAAACAACATCCAGTAACGGTCTGTAAAATGCACCGGATAATGCAAGCTGTCCCCCGCCGGTTGAGAATGTACTGGCCGTAAAAAAATACGAAATATTTTCCAGGTGAGCAATTAAAGGATTATTTAGAATCTGATCCTGATCATCCCAGACAAATCCGTTAAATAACACCCTAAAATAAACAATTATTCCAATAAAAATTAAATATGTAACCAAGTAAACAGAAGCTGAATTTTCAATTTTACGTATTATTGAAATTACATTTTCTTTCATTAAATTCAGTATATCATTTGTAAATATCAATAAAAATTAAATATAAATTTTAATACGTATTGACAAAAACTTACCAATAGCGTATTTTGTAAATTACAACACAAGGCGTAAAGGTGTCGCAAGACATAAAAGGAATCACGTCCCGAAGGAAATTTTTTCTTAGGGATCCCGGTAATAACAATTATCGGGAGCGAAAATCCGTGGCTATGCCGTAACTGTCCTCATAAGTCAAAAGACGAATGAGGATCCCGCTTAGCTTTTCTAAGTGGGATACAGCCAGAAAACTATCCTTTACACTCTTCTTGCTTAATCTTGAGTTTACAAAAGATTAGGTTTGAAGATTTTATACCCGTAGGGTATACATTATCTTGAGTTGGACTTTCGAGCAAAAGTCCGAGGCTATATTTAATCCTCGAGGAGGATTTTTTTATTCTAATACCTCCTTCTTTTGCCGCGTAAATTTATGGATATCAAAAATCTTAAAAAGTATTTTAGCTCGCCTTTTATTGTAATTGCCGCAATATGTTTTATTATAGGCGGGATATTACTTCTTTTACCGCAGAATAAAAAATCACAAAAAGTTCAAAATACTAAAAGCATAATCGTTAACAGGCAGCAATCGACAAAAACGCCAATCCCGTCAATAACTCCGGCTTTATTACAAAAAACAACAAAACAGGCACAACTGCCTTCCTCAACCCCAACTCCGACAATTGCTCAAATAAATCCAACTTCTCAGCCAACACCAACAACTGTTTCGAACAACAATATTTTTAAACTGCAAATCAATGATCCTAATGGCAATTTTTCTTTTTCTTTCACGTACCAAGGCGGCACAAACCCCTGTTCTATCTTAAATAATGCAAAAAATAGCGGGGATATAAAATCTGTAACCATTAACCATTACGGACCACCCCTCAACAGCGATTATGTTAAAGAAATAAATGGATTTTCAGATAATTGGAATTTTTCAATCAACGGCAATTCTATGCCAAAAGGATGCTCAAATTATAATTTAAACTCAGGAGATAATGTTTTATGGAAATATAATTAAAAATGAAAAAAATTTTGATCATCATCATTTTATTTTTACTGATAATTTCATCCTCAAAGCAAGTTTTTGCATCTAATCAACCTGCCATTGATTCAGGTATCTCTTATCTTAAATCCCAACAGCTCAAGGATGGAAATATAGATGGTTTTAGCGGAGTAACAGACTGGGCTGCTATGGCTTTTTCCGCAGATAATTTAGACATTAATACAATTGCAAGTACCAGTGGGCAAACTCTTCTTTCTTTCCTTAAATCCGATACGTTAACCAACTCATCTTCTTCAAACGACTGGTCAAGAAGAATTCTTATGGCTACTGCGGCAAACCAAAATCCCTATGATTTCTCAGGAACAAATTTAGTTGCCGGACTGGAAACATACTACAACAATAACCAGATTGGAAGTACAACAGCGGACAACGATGACATGTTTGCTCTTCTTGCCCTTCTTGCAAGTAAAGTTGACATTACAAATTCTATAATTACCGATGTAACTTCATTTATTATTTCCCACCAACACTCAGACGGAGGATTTAGCTACTCAACCGACCCGTCAACCGGAAGCGATATAGACGACACAGCCGCGGCAATAATGGCTCTTAATTTTGCAAAATTGCAGAACGTAAATGTAAATAATTTGCAGTCGTCAATCAACAGCGCAAAAACATACATTCTTTCCAACCAAAACTCAGACGGAGGATTTGCTTATGACCCAAATCCCAGCACCAGTTGGGATACTACATCAAATGTTTCTACAACATCTTGGGTTGTTATGGCATTTTCTTCTTTAGGGCTTGATGGGACTCAAGAGTTTTCCAACGCACAAGATTATATTATCTCTACTCAAGAATCGGACGGATCATTCCCTTATCAACCTATTTATCCGCCGGGCGATACATTTGACAGTTCTTATGCTCTACTTGCTTTAGAAAATGTTTTTTGGCCAATCCATGTTTTTTCCGGCACTGTCCCTACGTTTACTGTTACATCTGCTCCAACGCCAACGCTAACGCTAACGCTAACTCCTACTCCTATGGATATGCCATCATCAAATTCAAATGATTCAGACCCGACACAAACTCCAACACCAACCGTAACGCCTACTCCGACAATTCCGGCAACACAAACCCCTACAGCATCAGACTCTTATCAAGCAACCGACCTTCTAACAAACACTCCAACACTCTCACCTTCACCTACTGTTTTTCAGCAAGTTCTAGGAACGCAAACTTCAATAGGAGATGGAAATAAAAACTCTTTAAACATTAAGCTTATGTTCGCGCTTGTTTTCTTTGGACTTGGCATAGCATCATCCGGTTTTTATGTATTTAAGAAGATTAAAAAAATATAAAAACATTTACAGATTAAAATACATATGATACATTCATCTTTACAAAGTAAAATATGAAAAAAATTAACAATCTTATGAATCCATTCCTTATTATTTTTATTGGGGCGTCTTTGAGGCTTATTCCGCATATCCCAAATTTTGCGCCAATTACCGCAATGGCTCTTTTTGGAGGTGCTTATCTAAACAAAAAATACGCTCTGATTGTCCCAATTGCGGCAATGGTTATATCCGACATTTTTTTAGGATTTAATGCAAGTACACCTATGGTGTACACAAGTTTCTTTATTAGCGGGCTCATTGGTTTATGGCTAAAAAACCATAAAAACCTTCATTCGGTTATCAGCGCCACGCTTTTTTCTTCAATAATTTTTTTTATACTGACAAATTTTAATTTTTGGTATGCAACCGCTTTATATCCTAAAACATTTAACGGCATGATAGATGCATACGTAATGGCTATTCCTTTCTTTAGAAATACTGTTTTGGGTGATTTATTCTATACGGGAGTTTTCTTTGGAGGATATGAACTTGTTTTACACTTTTTTAAATCAAAAAAACCTGCGTATTCAAAATAACAAAGTTCTTCTTATCTAATAAAGTTTTTAATCAATTTACTCTTACGTTGAATTAAACCCTACTTTAGCATCGAAGAATAATCTGTAAACTTCTTACCCGCCGGAAGAGTAAATACGGAATCGTTTACAGCTTGCGGTTTGCAATATTGTTTATATTTTTCAATAATGCCTATAACTTCCTGCTCCATTTGAGCAATACTATTTTGTGAGGAAATCTCAGAAGGTTCGTTTACCATCGCTGAAAAAACATTATTCCAGAAATAAATTTTTTTATCCTTTAATAAAATACTCCCTGTATCTATTATTGTCTTGCCTTTTATATTGGCGCGAAGCGTTCCGTTTTTAATAAAAGCCGTAATTTGCCGTCCTGAGTCATCGGTTAAATCACAGGCAAGATTTGATTTTGTTGCTAATATTTCATTGACCGTATCAAAACTTCCGCTGTTTGTTGCAACATTTTGCTGTGAATTTGAACTTATCTGAGAAACAGGTTTTGCCAAATTGTAATCAACAAAAAACATGTTCTTTCCCGCAACTGCGGCAATTATTAAAAGGACAAATCCAAAACAAATTAGAATCTTTCTCTCCATTCATTAATAATACCAATAAAAGTATAAATGTAAACAATTTTTAGTTTTTGTCTGTGACGCAAAAACTTGCAATCTTAAAAATAATATTGCTACACTGGTTATGTGGCAAAAGAATTCGTAACCCAAATTCCCGAACCTCCTATTTCCCGCTTTTTATTTGCAGATACCCGCTTGGCAATTGTTTATTTACTAATAAGAATCTACGTTGGCTGGGAATGGCTAACAGCAGGCTACGAAAAAGTTACAAACCCAATGTGGGTTGGACCAAAGGCCGGAGTCGCACTCAATGGCTTCTTAATTGGGGCTGTTAAAAAAGCAACCGGCGCGCACCCCGATGTTTCCGGCTGGTATGGAGCCTTTGTGAGCGGATTTGCCCTGCATCATACGGTTTTATTTTCATATGCTGTTTCTTTTGGAGAATTTTTTGTCGGGATAGGTTTAATTTTGGGAATTTTTACAGGAATCGCTGCTTTTTTTGGCGCATTTATGAATATGAATTATCTTTTTGCCGGCACAATAAGTATAAATCCATTTTTATTTTTAATTGAACTTTTTATAATACTTGCATGGCGCGTAGCAGGCTGGATTGGACTGGACAGATTTATTCTTCCTCTTCTTGGCACACCCTGGCAACCGGGAAAACTCTTCAAAAAGAACTAACAACCGACCATTATTTATTTTGGAACACTGAATAATTGAACCTACTCCCTAACCTTTTATCCTATACCTTGTACCCTAATTTATGCGTATCCCGGAAAGAAATCTTTTTTAATTTGCCCGCTTTTAATCCCCAAATTTTTTAAAGTGTTTTCAAATGCACTAACCATTGCGTGCGGGCCGGAAAGATAATATGTTCTCTCCTGATACTCCGGAACGTCTTCTTCTACCATTTTCGCGTCAATTCTTCCAACCTTTCCCTTCCACCCCTGAGGAATATTAATTTCATCGGTTAGTGTGCAAATATTTTTAATTCCCAACTCGTTTTGCGCCTCGGACAAAACATCTCCATAAACAATATCCTGATTGTTTTTATTGGAGTATAACACAACAATATCCCGTTTTTCTTTTTTATCAATCAGGTATTTAAGAATACTTCTGAAAGGCGTTATGCCAATTCCTCCTGCCATAAAAACAAGTTTTTTGTTTCTGTCTTTAGGTAGCGTAAAATCCCCGGCCAAACTCCCTGCGACAATAGGTATATTTTGACTCATTGAAATTAATGCTTTTTTGTAACTGCTTCCGTTTTTATAAAATTTTATACCAAGCCTTATTGTATCTTCGGTTGGAGAAGAAGATAGTGTAAAATAACGCCTGTTTCCTCTTGAATCTGTATTTTTATGGGGAAATGTCCACTCCATGTACTGTCCGGGTGTAAATGCCAATTTTTGGTTTGATTTAAAAATAAAATCAAAAGTATCAGGACTTAACTGCAACTTTTCAATAAGCGTTAAAATGAGTTTTTGTTTCGGACTTACCAAATATGAAAATATATTCCCCGTAACTAAAGCCAACTCCGGAGTAAAATAAATGTTTGCGATATGAACTTCCGGTGCAAATAAAAAACCTACAAACATGCCGTATAAAATTCTTAAGGCTTTTGTAGGCGGAGTTGTTAGCGGCTCGGTTAACATAACTGTTGAGAAAAAAAACAAAGGCGAATGGAAAACCGCTTCGTTTAAAATTGAAAAAAGATCTTTGCCGGCAAAAAGAGTTGTGCCGATTATTATTGAAAGAGTTGTTAAAATAAAACTAATCACCAAATCCTCTCTTTCAATTTTCCTAACGATTAAATATCCGCCTATTAAAATAACCGGTAACATTTGCAAATCTCCCATCCACCAACTGGCGCTGCTGTTTAAACCAAATGATGTTAATACAACCGCGATGGCAACCGGATTAAAAATATGTTTTTTTCCAATTGCCAAAATATATTTTGATGCCATAGCTATTACTCCTGTCCAACCTAAAAACGGCAGGTCATGAAAAGAATGGATTGGGGAAATAATGCAGGCCAAAATTAAAGCGGTAATGTATGCGGATTCTATATTTACAGGTGCTCCAAAAACCCTTGCGAAAATTTCGTTTGTTATTAAACAAACAGCTGTCAAAAATAATGCCGAAAGTATAATAGAAACCGGATTAAAATGGATTATTCCTAAAGCCCCAAAAATTGCGGCAACCGAAAGATATACAATCAGCTCGTATAAAACGAGCCTGTACATTGTGATTTTATCCAAAAAATTATCTATTATATTCATAATTTTTTTTATTGTTCGAACGAAGTGAAAACTATTTTTTACTTATTGAACCTTTCAAATCCGCTTGTAAAAGTTGCGACTCCCTTACTGTTTATCATATATCCTTCCAGATTTTTTTGCTTTTCCAAAAACGTAATTCCTTTATTACCCATTACAAAAGCTGCTGTCGCAAACCTGTCCGCATTCAAAATATTTGAACTGACAACTGTAATGCTTACAATTTCCTTTTGTATGGTTTTTGAGTGAGGATTGTAAATATGTTCTCCCCTTTCGTATTCTCCCGAAGTCGCAACACCCCCGTCTGTAAGAAAAATCACTTTAATAACTTCTTTTTTATTAAAAGGATTCCGTATTCCTACTCTCCATTTTTCCCCTTTTTGATTTTTTCCAAAAACCTGAATATCTCCACCCGCTTCTATATAAAAATTTTTATACCCTTTTTCTTTTAATTTCTCTGAGGCATTTTTTATTGACCAACCCTTAACAATCCCCGACGGATCAAATTTACCATTATGATACGGGTCAAAATATCCTTGGGTTTCTTTCTTTGTTTTATCACACATATCAAGGATTTGCCTCATCTCAGGACTAACCTCAGTAATAGAAACCATATGGTTATTTATTCTCGAGACCTCGCTGTTTTTTTTAAAAGGACTGAATTTTTTATCTACCCTGAAAAAATAATCAAAGATTTCCGTTAGATCATCCGGGGTGGCATTCCGATCCACTATTTCAATTGTTATGGGCATTCCCATTATGATTTTTGTTTGCTTCATGGAGAAATATATATTATGATTTTGCTTTATCTAAAGCCGATTGAAGAGACTGTCTAAATGCCAAACTTGATTGAGTTGCACCGCTTACAATATCTACTTGTGCTTTTTGCGCCTGTATTGCTTCCTGCTTAAGATAAGGCATTGCCTGTGAATTAATTTCTACAGATGTCCCCCGATCGCTTGGGTATTGAAGGAATTGAACCTCGGAGATTTTTCCGCCGCTGATTTGGATTTGGACTTGAATATTTCCGTAAAACGCGTCCGCAGCGCTACCTGTATATGTACCGTTTTTATACATTCCGCTTTGAACAGGCGTAGCTGTTGGAATTTCTGTCGGAATATCTGTCGGCGGGACTCCTCCCGCGCTTTGTGCACTCTGTGCAGGCGTGTCTGTTGCAACAGGTGTCGGGCTGGATGACAAATTTTGAGAAGCAACAACTTTTACACTCGCCTCTTCATTTTTTTGATGAATAGCATAAACTACAAATGCGGCAATTGTAAAAACCGAAAGTAAAATTTTCTTCATTGTTTAATTATCAATATTTATCTTAATATTTTCTGAGAGATTCTTGGTGTTTGCGTTATATACTATTATAGCTTATACACTTCTAATTCAAACCTATATATAGTTTATAATACTCGATTACTTGATTCTATCTTTGCAAAATCAAGGATGAGTGGTATACAATAATTTTATGAAGCAAATTGTTGTCTTAGGTGGCGGCTTTGCAGGAGTTGCCGCAATACATAAGTTAGTAAACAAAAACCTATCTGATTTATCAATAACGCTTATAGACAGAATGGATTTTCATTTATTTACCCCATCTCTTTATGAAGTCGCGACAAGTGAAGAACCGCAAAAAAATATTGCAATCCCTTTTAAAGAAATTTTTGCAGATAAGATTAATTTAGTAAAAGATACGGTTGTATCAATAGATACAAACTCTCAAAACATAAAATTAAAAGAAGCGAACGAATTAAAATACGACTATCTTATTATTGCTCTTGGGAGTGAAGCAGCATATTTTCATATCCCGGGATTACAAGAAAATTCGGTTTCATTAAAAACTTTATCAGATGCTGTAATGATAAAAGATAAAATTAAATCAATGTGTTGTAAAGACGGCGAAATTGACGAAAACGGCTCTTGTAAAAGAAAAGTCCAGGTTGTAATAGGAGGAGGCGGTTTTTCGGGCACAGAATTGGCAGCCGAAATGCTAACATACAAGGACCGTTTGGCCCGCCAACACAATCTTTCCAAACAATGCTTAGAAGTAACAATTATTCAAGGGTCTGATAGACTCTTAAACGAGTTGGACAAGCACGTTTCAGACATTGCAACCAAACGTATAACTAGCCCTCAGGTTAAATTTGCCTTTGGCGGACATATTTCCGAAGTTTTAAAAGACAAAGTAAAAACAGATAATAACATGGAATATCCATACGATATTCTTATCTGGACAGGAGGAGTTACACCAAACCATATCCCGGCAAATTCAAAACTTCCTGTTGGAAAACATGGAGAATTAACTGTGAATGAATTTTTACAGGTGGAAGGTTTACAAAATGTTTTTGCAATAGGTGATGTGTCTGGATTTATAGACCCGAAAACCCAAAAGCCAATTCCCACAGTTGCGGAAGTTGCGGAAGACCAAGGCGCGGTTGCCGGTGAAAATATTGCGAATCTTATTCAACAAAAACCGCTTAAAAAATACAATTATGTTCATTTAGGATATGTTGTACCGATAAAAGGCAGATTTGCGGTTGCGGAATTAACGTTTGGCATACATTTTGACGGATTTTTGGGTTTTCTTTTACAACAGCTTGTTTTCTTCCGCTATCTTTGGGGTATCCTCCCACCTTGGAAGGCAATGTCAAAATGGAATAAATTTGAGCTGGAAATGGAAAAATAACTACCAATTTTCCCTGAGGTGATCCATGGCGTAGTCAATTGTCCCCCCTACTTTTTTACGCGGATTAAAAATATCATCCGGGTCAAAAATATTTTTTACTTCTTTAAATAAATCCGTAATTTTTTTACCGTACATTTGCTCCAAATATGGTGTGCGAATAAGCCCGTCATTGTGTTCCCCTGTGTTTGATCCGTGATATTTATGGATAATCGCGTAAACTTGCTTTGAAATTTCCGGAATTGCTTTCCTGACAGATGGCAGCCTAATGTCCACCAAAGGAATAATATGAAAATTTCCATTTCCTACGTGCCCGGCAACAGTAAACGTAAATTCCGGGTGTTTTTTTAGAATATCTGTTACCTGCGTGATTACTTCTACCATATCATGAGGATTTATCACAAAGTCATCAATAAAAGCTGCTGTATGTTTGTCTCTGATTTTTTTTCTTAGCAAATTAAAACTTTCACGTCTTACAAGCCAATATTTTTGTTCTTGATCCTCTTCTGCTACTTGTGTTTCCGGGTGAAGCGGCTTTAATTTTTCCTTAAGTGTTGCAACTTTTTCTTCAACTTCCTTCAAATCATCACTTGTGAAATCAACTTGCAAGACAAGTTTAGGAAGTTTTCTTCCGGTAAACAAATCAAAAAATGCTCTAAAGAATGCAAACCCTGCCTCTACCATTCCTTTGAAACCTAATTGCTGTGCAAATTCCGGGAAATATTTGAGCGCCAGCTTTAACGTATTGTCATCATAGCTTTCAAAACTTTCCGGCTTTAGTGGCAAAACTATGTCTATAATTTGACCCAAATGCGACAAATCATGAAGATAAATAATAAGCATATCGCGGTGTTTATGCACTGGCACTAATTCTATTTCTGCTTCAAGCATAAACCCAAGGGTACCTTGTGCACCAACCCAAAGTTTTGTCAGGTCAAAAATCTTTTTTTCTTTATCGTAAACATTCCATAAAAAGTACCCCGCAGAATTTTTTGTTACTTGCGGTTTTGCTTTCATAATTTCTTCATAATTTCCTGTAATAAGCTTATACATTTTTTTATAAACTTCCCCTTCAAAATCTTTTTGTTCCATTTTTTCTTTCAATTCTTTTTCATTTAATGGCTTCAATGTATAAGTATTACCGTCTTTCAGAACAACTTTTATTTTTTTTACAAAATTTTCTGTTTTTCCGTATTGCAAAGATTTCTCTCCACCGGAATCATTGTTAACAATCCCACCCATTGCGCAAAGTCCACGGGATGCAGGATACGATGCAAAAATTAAGTTTTTCTTAAGCGTTTCTACTTCAAAATCCCTGTAAAAAAGTCCTGGTTCTACAGTTCCAACGTTATCTGTAATTTTTGGAGCATGGTTAAAATATTTTCCAAAGGCAACAATAATTGAATCATTGATTGCCCCCCCACTCATGTCTGTACCTGCTGAGCGCCCGGTGAGTGATAAATTAGGATATTCTTTTTTGTTTTTTTCTACAAACTTTATAAGATTTTCTACATCTTTCTGATTTTTTGGAAATACAACAACTTGAGGTTTTACCTCAAAAAGGGATGTATCGTGGCTGTATAACATGAGGGTATCATTATCGGTCGAAATGTCGCCCTCTATATTTTTTTTAAGTTCTTCTATAAGTTTTGGATCCATTATTTTCTCCCCATCACTTTTCTAACTGCTTTTTTTATTGCTCCACTTCCCATGTTATACTTTTCAATCAGTTCTGTCCATTTACCGGATTCTGCAAAAGTATTTTGAAGTCCGATAAATTCCATTGGCAGAGGATTGTTTTTTGCCAGAATTTCGGCAATTGTCCCGCCTAATCCTCCCATTACCTGATGATCCTCAACTGTTACTACTGCTTTTGTTTTTGAGGCTAAATCAACTGTAAGCTTTTCATCAAGAGGTTTAATTGTTGGAACATTTACTACCAAAGTTTGAATTTCTGACTCCAACTCTTTTGCCGCTAAAAGTGCATAGTAAAGCATGTATCCTGTTGCAAAAATTGTAACCTCAGGATTTTCTGATGTCCAAAAAACTTGCGGGTAGCCTAAATCAAATGGAGTCTCTTCTGTTGTGATAATTGGAGTTTTATCGCGTGTGAACCTTAAATACATTGGCCCAATATTATTTCCCGCGTATACTGTTATTTTTTTGGCTTCAATTGAATCACAAGGCACAAATACCTGAATATTTGGCCAACAACGCGTAATTGCAATGTCTTCTGTTGCCTGATGCGTTGCGCCGTCCGGGCCGGTCATTATACCGGAATGGTGGCCGGCAACTTTTACATTTGCGTTATTGTAAACAATAGTTGTCCTAATTGTTTCCCAATTTTTTCCTGGGCTAAAGGTTGCGTACGACGAGATAAATGGAATTTTTCCACTTACCGCCATTCCCGCCGCAATTGCCGACATGTTTTGCTCGGCAACTCCAACATCAAAAAATCTTTCAGGATATTTTTTTTCAAATCCATCACACTTTGTTGATTCGGACAAATCTGCGGTAAATACAACAACATTTGGGTTTGTATCTCCAAGCTTAACCAATCCATCACCATACCCGCTTCTTGTTGGCTTTACCTCAACATCTTGGTCAAATAATTTTGGGTTAAGTTTTAAATTAGGATTAAGCATAATTTATTTTTTTCTTCGAACGAAGTGAGAAGTTTTGATTTTGAATAGTTCTCACTCTGCTCAAACAATATTTATAGTGAATTTAATCTATCTTCTATTTTCTTCAAATCTTCCAGTGCAACTTTACCCTGCTCCCCTTTTGGCGGAGCACCAGGAATATCTGCTACATCCGGCGGATTTCCATGCCAACGGTAATTATTCTCCATAAAGCTTACACCTTTCCCAGGAACTGTTTTTGCAATAACTATCACAGGTTTATCCTGCACCTGTTTTGCAAGGTCAATTACTTCAAGAAATGCTTTGATGTCGTTTCCGTCAACTTCCAAAACATGCCAATTAAACGATTCGTATTTTGCTTTAAACGGTTCAAGAGGCATAACATTTGAAACGTCTCCATCAATCTGGATATTGTTGTAATCAATAACTTGAATTAAGCGGTTTAATTTATACTTACCCGCTGCCATTGCGGCTTCCCACGTGTTCCCCTCCTGATGTTCTCCATCCGATGTTACACAATATATATAGTATTCTTTTTTATCCATGCGGCAGGCAAGTGCCATTCCAATAGCTTGCGACAGTCCCTCACCAAGCGGCCCGGATGTATTCTCAATTCCGGGAAGAGCGCCACGATGAGGGTGTCCCTGAAGACGTGAATTAATTTTCCTGAGTGTCTTCAGCTCGTCAAGAGGAAAATAACCGTTTAAAGCCATTGTGCAATATTGCACAGGACAAATATGTCCATTTGATAAAACCAAACGGTCTCTTTCTTCCATTGAGGGATTTTTTGGGTCATGGCGCAAAATTTTAAAATAAAAAGCAGTAAAAATATCCGCCATCCCCAATGGCCCGGCACTATGCCCGGACTTTGCCTCAACTAAGGTTTCTATAATCAATTGACGGACATGGTTTGCCTTTTTTTTTAAATCTAGAATTTCCATATTTTTATTATAAGCGAAAAGGAATAAATTTTTCGCATTGAGAGATAGCGCCTAAAAGTTTATTATTAACTTGCGTTATCCGCTCGAGCGAAAAAGAAAAATTTGATTCCGACTTAAGCGTCACTTAATCTCATATCTTGGAAACTATCATTAAATCAGAAACATTTGATTCAAGCTTATCTGTAAAAATTCCATCTCCTGCTTCTTTCCAATATTCATAACTATTATCATCATCTAAGTATTTTTTTGCGTCAAGGCTTAACGCATGAGCTTTTACAATAGTTTGCATATCACCCAAAGCGCCTGTAAAATAGAAAAAATCCGTACCGTCGCTGTCAAAAGAAGCAAGAATTGTTTCGTCTCTTATATAATCCATTCCTGATAAAACCAGCGTTTGATTTCTCCCGCCTTTCCCCGTACCTACAACTTTTAATGTGGATTCTCCCCCCGCCAGTAAAATCTCACCCAGATTTGTTTTTTCAATTAGCATTTTGCCCAACGTATGGGCATCGCCTTGCACTCTATCTGAAAAAATTACCGCTTTGTATCCTAACTCTTTTGCTTTATTTTGCATTGCGGCAAGAGCCGTTTGATTACTAAGCATTATAATGTTTGTTACATTTGCAAAATATTTTTCGTCTGTTGGTGTTTGTTCAAAATCTTCAGGAGATAAATCTTTTTCAAGGTTGTATTTTTTCAGAATTGCCTGGGTATCCTCCAGCGTATGCTTATCAGGTTCGGTCGGGCCCGATGCAATAACCGACAAATCATTTCCCGGAACATCTGAAAAAATTAAACTTGCGACTGTTGCGGGATATAAATGGTGCGCAAGCCCCCCGCCTTTTACTTTTGATAAGTGTTTACGGATAACGTTCATCTCAGAAATATCCGCGCCTGACTTAAGAAGGTCTTTAAAAACCTGAATTAACCTTTCTAAAGGCAGTCTTACCGGAAGCTCAAACATTGCCGATCCGCCTCCGCAAATAACAACCAAAACCAAATCCGTTTCCGTTAGATTTTTAATTTTTTCCAAAACCTGTTTTGTATATGCTACATTTGTTTGAGAAGGCAAAGGATGCGTACCTTTTGTGTAATAAATTTGTTGGAAAGATTCATCAACCAAATCTATGTCAAAACCAACAGTCAAAAGATTACCTAATTTTTTTTCTACAATTTTACAGATTCCGGCGCTACCCTTTCCAAAACCGATTAAAAAAACCCTATTGAATTTTGAAAGGTCGTAAGTTTTATCTTCTATTTTAAGAGTTTTGTCATTAACGGAAAATTTTGATTCCATAACATTTCTTGGCTCAATCGATTTAAAAGCCTCTTCTATAAGGGTGAGTACAACTTTTCGCTGTGGAGTACTCGCCATTTCCTTGAAATTTTTAATTACACCCATAATTCTAGTATAGGCTGTTTATAAAATTAGTCAACAAAATTAATTACTTGGGTTCTTATGGATAAAAGAAGATATCTTGACCAGAATAGTTTTTATGAAGGGTTTTTCTTTGCTTACTAAAATTCCATAAATAAAAATGAGAACTACTAAAGATATGGTAAAAATAATATATTTTGCTGTTAGGTTTTGAGAAGGCGCTTTTGTTATATTTTTTACAACCTTTGATTCTTTTGCAATTGATAAGGTTTGGACACCAGATCTTCCATAAATTTCCGGTTCGTACATAAGCGATGCTGTTACGGGCGGAACAATAAACGTCCCTTCCGAAACAACTCTTGCCCTATATGTATATGTTTGTTCCCCGGCTTTAATATTGTAAAGTGATAAAATCATTCCGTTTTCTGTAACTTGAGTATCCGAAACGCCAAAATTTGTATAATATTGGTCGGCTGTCTTATCAAAAGAGCTATTGTTAAAATTTTCGTTTATCGGCACCATTCCTGCCGGCAACTGGTCCTCAATAACCGCGTAATTATCGCTGGACTTTAAACCACCAACGGTAATCATTACTATAGCGGTATCTCCAACTCCAAGGGAATATTGCGCTCCTTTTTCATTTACATATTCTCTTTTTACATAAAGTCCGTGATCTAATGCTTTTGCATTTTTATCTGTCCTTAATTGATTAACAATCAAGGTTTCATACAAATTACCGGAACCGTTTTTAGTTACCAAAACATTAAAATTATCGGATTTTATTGGAATTTTTACATCATTAATTTCCTGAGATGACGAATTAACATCTCCGGATGTAATTGATTTATTATTTGAAGAAATAGAATAAGAATATTTTGGAGTTAACTCATTATTCGTTTTTGCAAAATCTGTTAATGCTCTTATAACCTGAGAGGTTGCAAAAGTATTGGTCCAATAATCATAACTTCTGCTTTGAGAAAGATATCTTACTGCTTTTTGAATAAGCGTTTTATCCCCACCCGCCAAAAGCATTGCTCTTACCGCAAGTGCAGTTGAACCGTCTATTGATCCAAAATTTTGTTTTGTCCCTTGCTGCCAAAAAACAGAATCACCCTGACTTACTGCCATTTGAGTAAGCCTGTTTAAACCGTTAATTGTTGGGTCCGTAAAACCGCTTAGGTAATTCGTCATGACTTCAAGAGCCAAAATATCCGGACTAAGATTTGTATTGTCCGACAGCAAAGTTGAATTCTTATCTCCAAGAATTGCCAAGCCGTACATTTTGGCAATTTTATCCTCCATTGAATAATTTATTTCTTTACCCAAACTGTAATCATAATAGGTATTTGTTTTAAGAAAATTTTCTGCATTAGTTAAAATAGAATCATCAACTTTAGCGCCTGCATTTTTTGCGGCAACTAAATATTCAACAACATAAGCCGTAACGAATGGGTCAGATCTTCCTGAAAACCACCACGGCCATCCTCCGTCTCCCTCCTGAAGGCTGGACAGATTTTCTATTCCTTTTTGAATAATATTGTCAATATTTTTATCCTTCAAAGAATTTGCAAATAAATCAGGATTCGTTTTGGCAATTACAGCAGGCACAAATCTGCTAGTTGTTTGTTCAACACAACCGTACGGGTAGTTAATAAGATAATCCATTGCTGTTGGCAAAATCCCGACCAAGGTTGGGGAGAGAGATAGCGTAACGGAAGACTTAGATCTATCCGAATCGGAATTTAGAGAAACGTTAAAGTCTTTAGTTCCCTCACCTGTCTGAGCTGTTTTCTCGGAAAATGCAAAAGATCTAATTGGAATTTGTTCGGTAACAATATCTCCTTTATTTTTGTCATTTACAGGTGTCGCCGAAAATACAATTTTTGCATTTGGATTTTCTTTTGTTGCTTTTATTTTCCAGTAAACCTGTTCTATGCTATTTGATTTAACCAAATAATTGTTAAAGTTTTTACTTTCTATAGAACCACTGTCAAATGAAAGCTTTATATTAAAATTGGAATCCGAATTTGTAAAGTTTTCAACAAGAGCGGAAATTACGGCTTCATCGCCAACGCGAAGAATGTTTGGCAAAATTGGCCTGACAATATAATCTTTTGTTTCAACAATGTCTATTGTTGTTTGTCCAACCTTTGTGTCTTGTGTATCTCCAACAGCAACAAGAGTCCAAGTGGTTAAATTATCAGGCAGAACAAAACTCACATTTGCATTTCCGGATGAGTCTGTATGAATTGACGGATTCCAGTAAGCCACGTCTTTAAAAACCGTCCTGCTTAACCCCTTTTGGTTATGGACCCAAATTCCGTTTGCGAAAAATGTATGGTAATTTTCTACTTCTAAATTATAAACTTTAAATTTGCCCGCCTGCCATTCAATTGACGACACTGGGAATATTTTTCCATCAGAAAACGTTAACTTATCTCCAATAGAAATATCTCCGGCCTGAATCCAGGAATTGTTTACAAACAAAATATGATCAGGTGTTATTTTTAAGTTTCCATTAATTATTAAATAACCCGGATCAATAGCAGAATATATCTTTGTAACTCTTGCCTTAATCTTGTGTAAAGCTCCTGTACTGCTTGTTAAAACATAATCTCCTACTTTTACATCTTCGATATTTTTTGTACTTCCGTTTGCCATTAGAATTTTTGTGCCCGGGGCAAAACATCCGCCTCCACCACCCGGCTGGTAAGTTTGTATCGCTTGAAGAGAATGTGCAGTTTGTGTGTAATTATATCTTTCATGCCAAAATGTATCAAAAATGTCACCGAGTTTAGAATCGGATAATTCATATAGTGCCTTGTCAACAGACCAAAATGTAACTTCGGCAGAAACAGGGTTACCCGTATAATCTTTTGTCTGTATCTTTACATTAACCGTATCCCCCGGCCCATATTTTTTACTATCCGGAAAAACGTTTATTAGCAATCTTTTTTCATTAGGAGAAACATGAAGCTGCGTGTTACCGGAATCCAAATCCGAAGAGGAAAAACTGGAAACTACGGCAAACATGTCCGGAATATCCGTATCTTTAAGGGGTATGTCAACTTTTGCCGTTTTACCGCTTAAATGAACTACCTGAAACCCGTCAACTCTTGCTCTCTCCAAAGATAAGAATATATCTCTATCTGCTATCGATGAGTATATTGTTAAATGCGCTGTGTCTGTAGGAAGATAAGATTGTTTATCCGCAACTACCGAAATATTGTTTGTCTGGCCGTTAACCGTATAAGATGTGTCTTCCGAAGAAACATATGAATAAAATGCCTTTGAAATTGTATTTCCTATACCATCCTGCCCTTGTACCGTTATTGTATAAGATCCTACCTTTGTTGGTGTAAAAGAAATAGTTGTGTTACCGCTACTATCTGTAGTTCCGGTAACGCTTGGCAAATCTTCTTCTTCCTTTTTATAACTTGGGTACTTCTGATTTGGGTCGTATGTTATAATCCAGTTTTCCCTGTGAATTTTTGCCGTAAGCCCAATACTACTCACTTTGCCATTTCTGTAAGCCACAAGAGAAATTGGTAAATTTATTTGAGTCCCAACATTTGACGAGTAATCCGAATCTTTTCTGTAAATACCATATTCACCCGCATAAACAATAATATTTTTATCAGCATATGGCGGCTCTTGCGAACCGTCATCCAATGTTGCCTCAATTGTAAATATTTGGGACTTTCCATCATTTCCTTTAAGTTTTGTATCAAGTTGTATTGTAGCTTCTCCCCTGTTGTTTAATACAGCTGTACCTTCTAAAACTTTTTGGCTTTCGCCATATGAATAAGGACTTGAATACCAGAAGTTGTTTAAAAAATTTCCGGATAAATTTTTTTGATCCTGAAGATATTCATACTCGTAATAACTCGCGGATGTTATTAAGTATTTTACTTTTTGCCCAATGAGTGGCTGTCCGGAAAAATATGTACCGTTTATAGTAAATGATGTTTTATCGCCCGAAATGTATTCCGTCTTAGGAATCGTTAAAGTTATGTAAGACTGCGGCTTTTTATAATATTCGACATCAAAAGAAACGTAGTTAGAGCTGTAATCTCCATCGTAGTAAGTCGAACTGTTATCCTGCTGATCAAGGGTAATTGTCAAATAGTAATATCCTACATTTATATCCGAAGGCAATTGGAATTGACCATCTAAAGTCCCGTCTGCTGAAACCGGAATTGATTTTTCATATAATGTATTGTTTGCCTGGAAATCTGAAGTAATTTTAACTGTTGCATTACCTGTGGGGATTGAATAAACGGCATCGTCATCGTCTCTTATGATTGCTTTAAAATATACTGTGTCCCCCGGCTTATAAAGAGGTCTGTCTGTAAATATAAAATATTTTGAATTTTGAGTTTTTGAAGCAAATGACGTATATGAGTAACCCGTATTCAAATACTTTAGATTTATCGGTACAATAGCCCTGTCATCACTTTGAGCAATTAACGCTACGTCTATATCCGATGAAATATTCGTATGGGCGATTCCATTATTATCAAAGTTTACTCTTTGTAATTCTTTTCTGGAGTTTTCAAGGTTGTAAAGAATTACTTGAGCATTTGTTATACTTCTTTTTGTTTTATAATCCTGACCCCAAAATATAATTTCATTATTCCCTTCTTTTGCCAAAACCCCCAAATTTGATCTAACTACAAAAGCATCCGTATTTATCCCATTTATATTTATTTTTACGTACCAAATACCTGTATTGTCCAGTGGGAGAAGTATTTTGCTTTGCGAATTATTTGAAGTGTTTATTTGTTGATAAAAAGTTTTAATAAAAGTTATTTTCGATGGATCAGGTGTTTTTTGTATCTGTTGACCTTTACTGTCATGGGTTAAATAATCCAAAACAGCATCATCATTTGATTTATATAAATCCACCTTTGCGTTTCCGGATATTTGGTATCCCCCTACAGAAATTGAAGGCTCGCCGGTTGACGCAAGGGAAATAACTCCTCCGGTACTGGAAGATTGCCCATTTGAGTTTGAATAAATGTAAATTTGTCCGTGAGCTTGCTGCCTAAACTTTGATACAAAAAGGAAAATGCTCCCAAAAACTAAGCAAATTGCTAATAGAAGAATGAAACGGAATTTCATTTCTTAATTCTTATGAAAATTAATTTTTATAATCAACCCTATTTACAGTAAACCAGTAACAATAAAAATTTGCAATATACTTAAAAGAATACTAAGATAATCTTCATGAAGATTTTAGATGTCTACGAAAAATACGAAATAACTCCCCTTTTACAGCTCCATCAACTGCGGGCAGCATCTGTTGGGGAATATATTACCAAGCACTGGAATAAAAAAAAAGAAATTGATAAAGATGCTGTTATTCAAACGCTTCTCCTCCATGATATGGGCAACATTATAAAATTTGACCTGACAAATACTTCTAAACTTCTAGGTGATGAGATGAAAAATATTGGCCACTGGAGAAATATACAAAAAAAATTTATAGAAAAATACGGTACAAACGAACATGAAGCAACCTATGAAATCGGTAAAGAAATTGGAGTTAATAAAACAGTTGAAAATCTTCTTTCACAACTTAAGAGCACGCAAAATGCAGCTGAAGGGAACGATTTTAACCTTAAAATCTGTTTCTATTCTGATTTGCGCAGCGCACCATTTGGAGTTGTAAATGTTAATAAACGGTTTGATGATTTGATTGAAAGATATAAAGGCCGTGATCACCCAATTGCCGATTTAGAAAGAACCGAAAATAATAGAAAATATACACACTATATAGAAAATCAATTACAGAAATTTGTAAGTTTTGATCTTGAATCGATCAGTGGCGAAAAAATTGCTAAAAATATGGAAGATTTAAAAACTTACAATCTCCCAATCCTTAATTCTTAATTCTTGTCTCTTGTCTCTTGTCTCTTGTCTCTTGTCTCTTGTCTCTTGTCTCTTGTCTCTTGTCTCTTGTCTCTTGTCTCTTGTAAATTATACTTCTTTTATCTTAGCTTGGATTTCCTCATCTGCCGCGTCCAAACTGTGTTTGTTTTTAGCATGCATTTTTAAAACCATTACTAATTCGTCTTTATCACGTCCTTTAATTGTAAATCCGCAAGCCACATCGTCACACGAAACCTGGTACATTTTATTTCCCTCATCCATTTATATCACCTCCCTTTGCTAGAAATACTTAACGAACATTTAGTGAGTTTTAGTATTTCTGCATCCGCCGATAAACACAGCATGAGGCGTATACGAATAGTATTAAAAGCCGAATGCTAGATTACTGCAGGATCTTCCTTTTTCCCTGATTTGAAATCCAAAGAAATAGAATTTATACAATACCTTTTTCCTGTTTCCGTTGGACCGTCGTCAAAAATATGCCCTAAATGGCTTCCGCAATTTGCACATAAAACTTCTGTTCTGTGCATAAAAAGAGAGTTATCTTCGCGGAATTCAACAGCCCCTTTTAAAGATTTGTCAAAGGACGGCCATCCGCAGTCGGAATCAAATTTGGTGTCTGAAGAAAACAAATTTGCCCCGCATGCACCACATACATACATTCCGCTCTCAAAATTTTGATAAAACTTACCGGTGCCGGGCATCTCTGTCCCCTTTTCTCTCAAGACCTTATATTGTTCGTCTGTCAATTTTTTCTTCCAATAATCTTCCGGTTTATTTTTAAAATCATCTGACATATTATTAGTATAACAACAATCATGAAAAAACGGAACTATTCTTGGACAGAAATGATTTTAATAGGACTTGGGGTTTTGGGCATTGGATTTATAATTGCAATTATCGGATATTCGCTTTCAAATTTTGTTGCTAAATAGTATAATTTGTTTTTATGACAGATAAAAATTCCAAATTAAAAATCGAAGATATAAAAGTAGGTAAGGGAGACGGAGTAAAAGACGGTGATACGGTTGTAATTCACTATACAGGCTGGCTGGAAGATCCTTCGGCTCCCGGCTCAGGACAAGTTGGTGCAAAATTTGACAGCAGTAAAGACCGGCGACTGCCCTTTGAAGTAAAAATCGGAGTTGGTTATGTTATACAAGGTTGGGATTTGGGAGTTATTGGTATGAAAAAAGGCGGAAAACGAAAATTAACTATTCCTTATGAAATGGGTTATGGAAAATACGGCACAGATGGAATACCTGGTTTTGCAACTTTAATTTTTGAACTTGAACTTCTTAAGATAAAGTAATTATTTATAAGAGGATAAATCAATAGGACTGCTTACAAAAACTCCGATTTTGAATTGACAAGGACATTGAGAATTTGCTGGGCCGTTTTTCATGAGGGTAAGATTACTGTAATCATACATAAGAATAAGTTTGTGGTTTGCGTCTAAAGGCTTAGAATATCCCCAGACCTCCCCTGTTGGGCTGCTCGCAACCAATACCGATTTGTCCTCGTGCCATTTTCCGCTTAAAAGAATTTGTTTATTTTCCAAATCTGCCGCGGATATATTATTTTGCGAAGTAAATGTTCCCTCCTGCAATTCACCGGAAATTTTAATGCTGTCATACTGTTTTTCAGATTTATTATCGTTTGCGAAGGGATAATACAATTGTTGGTAGGGCTTTTTCTTATCCCACTGGATATTTAATTCAGGATTAATATATTCTGCTTGCTCAAGTGGTAAATCCACATTTGAAGCTGTAGATCTTACTGGGGAGAAAATCTTTTGCTGATTATCTATTGATAAATAAATTTTTAGAACCGTTAAAATTACAGTAAATAGAATAATGAAAAAAATAAACAACAGAAGTAACTTTTTCACTAGATAATTATATCTTATCTGATCTATAAAGAAATACAAAATTATCTGTTTTTGCTGGCTCCCAGGTTTTAAATGAATAAGCATTAGAAATTACTCTCGCCGATTTTTTTACTTCTTTTTTTAATTTTTTTTCAAGTCTTTTCATAATATACGAAATTCCATAAACCGTAATAACATCAAACTTGGAGAAGTCTTCATTCCAAAAATTTTTCCAATGTATAAATGCATTTTTAGAAACTCCCGCTTTATGAATTTTATCTTTGACAGTAAAACATAAAAAGGATTAATTTCATATCCGTGTGCTATCGCTCCTTTTTTTGCCATGGCAATCACAATTCTGCCGTCACCAGATCCCAAATCTAAAGTTTTTTTACCTCTTTTTATATTTGCAAATGCAATTATTTGATCTAAACTTTCAGGAACAATTCCTAAATACGGAGCTCCAGTAAAAATAGAAATGACGAGAAAAAATAAAAAAATTGCAAGACAACAAGACAAGAGAATAAAAAAAATAAAAAGGAATATCATTTATTAAAATTTGTAGTATTTGTTTATTGGATTATTTGCTTATTCGTCGTGCGTCTCTCCATCCGATATCCGTGCGGTAGTGCAAATTATTTCCTTCAACAGAAATTAATTTCATAGCTTTATACGCCTTCTGTCGTGCTTCGTGAATATTTTTTCCCTCACCTGTAACATAAAATATTCTTCCTCCGTTTGCGTAAAATTTATTACTATGGATTTTAATTCCTGCTCCATAAATTTTAACATCCGGAATTTTTGATGCCTTTTCCAAACCAAAAATTTGTTTCCCTTTTACATTTGAATAATCTCCGGGATAACCATTTGAAGAACCCGCAACAACTATTCGTGCTTTATTATCCGTTTCTATTTTGATTGAATCAAGTTCTTCATTAATAATTGCTTCTCCAAGTTCAAAAAAATCATTTTTAATTCCCGGTATAATAACCTGTGCTTCCGGATCTCCCCATCTGGCATTAAATTCTATAATATAAACTTTTCTATCTATAATGATTCCACCCAAATATAAAATTCCTTTATAAGGCCTGGCCTCAATTTTTAGTCCGTCCAATGTTTTTTTAAATATTTTTTCCGTTTGATCTTTTATATTTTTATCTATAACAAGAGGCGGAGTTGAACATCCCATTCCACCGGTATTTTCCCCTTTATCTCCGTCGAGTGCTCTTTTATGATCTTGTGCGTATCCAATTGTCTGAAAAGTTTTTCCATCGGATATTGCAAATGCGGAAAATTCTTCCGCAAGTCCGGTTTTTGCCTGTAGCCATTTTTCAAGTAAAAAAGTTTTTGCCGAATCTCCAAATTTTTGCAGTTCTATTATTCTTTCTTCCGCTTCCGCGTTGTTTTTTGCGGGCAATGCTCCTTTGCCCTCTGCCAAACCCGACGCTTTAACAAACCAAGATTGATCTTTTTGTTTTTGCAAATACGCAATTGCTGTTTCTGTGTCGTCAAATATCTGGTATTCGGGCTGGGAAATATTATGGCGGGACATAAATTCCCGGGACCATGCTTTATTCCATTCTATTTCTCCGGCAAGTTTTGACGGACCCATTGCCATGATTCCATTTCTTAATAACTCGTCAACTAAACCAACCGCAACAGCATTATCCTGGGCAACATCAACAAAACTTACATTTTCTTTTTTACAAATCTCTATTATTTCTTTAACACTTGTAGTTTTAAGATGGGTATAAATTTCCACGGGTTTTTTTGAAGAATGTTCCATGTAATCATTGCCCGGTATCGCGATAATTTTGGAAACATCTGGACTTTGGGAATATTTATCAACCAAAACAGATCCCCTGCCCCCCGCGTCAATTACAACAATTGTGTTTTTCATAATTACTTGTTATTCCGAGCGAACAAAGTGAGTCGAGGAATCTATCTCAACTAACTAAACTTTCGATTGAAATTTCTCGGAATTCAGGATTTATTTTGGTTATAAGTTTTATTTTCTTTTTTCTGTTCCAATTTTTTAATTGCTTTTCTCTTAGAATTGATGATTGTGGGTTAGAGAATGTTTCATAATAAATTAGAACATTTATATTATATTTTTTTGTGAAACCTTCAACAACTTTTTGTTTATGTTCCCAAACTCTCTTAATTAGATTACTTGTAATTCCTATATAGAATTTCCCCGACAGACTCCTAAGGATATATACGAAATACTGTTTGATCATAAAACAACATGAATGGGTCCCTCGACTTTTCCCGGGATGATAATAACTACACTTTAAAGTTGATATTTTTAGCGTGTTCTCCAATGTCTATCGGGTATTTGCCTGTAAAACAACTCGTACAAAATTTTTCTTCCGGAATCCCGGTTGCTTTAATCAATCCTTCATAGGATAAATATTGCAATGTATCTGCCCCGACAAAATTTCTGATCTCTTCAACACTCATTTGGGCTGCTATTAATTCCTGCTGTGTTGGCGTTGCAATTCCGTAAAAATCCGGATACTTGACTTCAGGAGATGCGGAAAGTAAGTGTACTTCTTTTGCTCCTGCATTTCTCACCATATGAACAAGCTTTTTACTTGTTGTACCCCTTACTATTGAATCGTCAATAACGATAACTCTTTTTCCTTTTAATATTTCTTTCATTGGAATAAGTTTAAGCTTTACGTCTTTTTCGCGCATTACATGTACGGGATTTATAAATGTTCGGTGGATATAACTGTTTTTTAAAAGTCCGTGATCAAATTTTATCCCTGATTCTTCTGCATATCCAAGACTTGCCGGTATTGCACTGTTTGGCACAGGCACAACAATATCCGCATCAATTTTTTTCTCCCTTGCCAGTTGCCTGCCCATTTCCCGTCTAATTTCATTAATACTCTTCCCGTACAAAAAACTGTCCGGCCTGGAAAAGTAAACGAACTCAAAAATATCAAGCTTTTCAACAGTTTTTTTAGCAATCTGGTAACTATGTAAGCCGTTATCATCTATAACAATCATTTCTCCCGGTTTAACATCCCTGACAAATTCTGCGTTAATACTATCCAGTCCGCAAGTCTCGGAAGATATCGCGTAACCTTCATCGTTATTTAATTTCCCGATTGAAAAAGGCCTTATTCCATGCGCATCGCGAAGACCAATGACTTTATTTTTTGTAAGAATAACCAAAGAAAATGCCCCTGTAAAAAGAGGGAAGCTTTTTTCGATTGCTTCTTCAACAGACATTTCTTTTAGCATATAAAATTCAATTACTTCCTGTATTAACTCGCTATCATTATGGTGGTCTAAACCCTTACCTGTATTTTTTATGAGGAATTCCCGTAGTTTGTCTACTGTTGGTAAATTTCCATTATGTGCAACTGCAACAAGATTGTGTTCTGTATAGCAAGGTTGAAAATGGCTAAATGGACTTCCAAAAGTAGAATATCTATTATGCCCTATTGCCATGTGACCGGGAAGTTTATTGAGGGCCTCTTCCGTATGCACGCTTGCAACAAGGCCTGGTCCTTTATTTGTCCTGATTGTTTCCCCATCTGCGGTACTTATACCTGTTGCCTCTTGTCCTCTGTGTTGAAGTGCCCAAAGTGCGGTGCAAACAAGTCTTGCTGCGTAATGAGTTTTTGTATATACGCCAAAAACTGCACATTTTTCGCTCAGTTCCGGAGTAAAATCTTGAGAGATCATCGGTGAAACCTGTTAAGTTTCATGTTTATAATATAACATTATTGTATTTAATTCAAGCATGATGTTGTCAGAAACTTAAAGACATCATATCTTGACTGAACAAAAAAAGCTGATATAATATATTTAAATCAAGAGTGATGGATAGAGGTTTGGTTCTTTGACCCATCCGGCAACCGACAAGAAACGGTGCCACACCCAAAAAGGATTTGTCCTTAAATTAAGCGAAGGAAAAATTTTTTTTGTTATTTATGAAGACTTACAAAAACTACATGATGGAAATGATGCAAAACTCCTACTGGGAGGTTTTAGCGTAGTTTCCTAATTAAGTTAGAACGCAACCTCCCAAACGGGAGGTTTTTTTATGCAGATCTCGCTGACACGAAGTGAGGCTTAGATATGCATAATCCGCCGAAGCCTTGGCGAAGGTGGATATTGGAAATAATATGAAACTCAAACAAAATAAAATACTCACAGCGATTGTTGGAAGTTATCCAAAACCAAAATATGTCTTTAAAAAATCGGGCAGGAAGCTGCTTGATAGTGTTGGTCTTGATTTTTATGCTGCGGAAAAAAATTCTGATAAAAAAACTTTTAAAAAACTTTTAGACAAAGCATCAATAAATGCAATAAAAGATCAAAATTCGGCCAACATAGATTTTATAACAGACGGAGAAGAAAGAAGAGGCCATTATGTTTTGCATATTCTCAAAGGATTAAAAGGGATTAACTTTAAAAAACTTTCAACAATAGAAATCAGAGGAGGTACTTACAAAAGAGTTGTCCCAACAATCGTCGACCAAATCAAATACGGATCTCCAATCGTTGTAAAAGAATTCTTGTTTACAAAAAAACATGCAAAAAATATTGCAAAAATAGGGCTCCCCGGCCCTTCAACAGTAATTGATTGCGTTGCGGATGAATTTTATAATGGAAATCAGGAAAAACTTGCTTTTGATTACGCAAATGCTATTCGAAACGAAGTAAAAGCATTAATTGATGTCGGATGTAAAGTGATCCAATTCGATGACCCGGTTCTTCTTAGATATCCAAAAAAAGCTAAGGACTGGGGTTTAAAAGCACTTCAAGCGTGTTTTAAGGGACTGGAAAATAAAGCATATTTTATTGTTCATATTTGCTGCGGATACCCAAATAAACCTCTTGAGAAAAAAGGAATTTCTTACAAAGCAAACAGTAATTATTACAAAGACATTTTAAACTGGTTGTCAAAATCAACTTTGGACGCAGTATCTATTGAAGGAGCCCAAAGCAATCTTGATTTATCAAGTTTATCCTCCATAGGCAAAAAAACAGTAATGCTTGGCGTTTTAGATGTTGGAAATAATAAAGTCGAATCTGTTTCCTCTTTGGTAAATAGAGGAAAGGATGCTCTTAAATATATTAAAAAAGAACAACTGATACTAGGGCCAGACTGCGGAATGCTTGAGTTAACTAGATTTTCAGCAAAGAAAAAATTAGCTAATCTTGCAAAAGTGGCAAAAATTCTTAATGGAGGTGAGAATTAAAATGTCAGCAGTAGAAACATCGGAACAATATGATTATGACGGTACCTACAAACTTGGAGAACAACCTGTTCATCCGGTTGTCTTAGATGCTCTTAAAGGAGTTGATTCTCAACTTCACCCAGGAGATATAATTCTCGATTTGGGATCTGGTCCTGGAAGATTAAGTCACGAGGCACCTACAGTAAATGCATATTTTATTGCTATTGATGGAGATCCGGAGGCGGTTAGACAATATAATGAAAGCGCATCATCCAGAGGGTCCAGTGATAGAGCCCATCATGGTGATATAAGACAACTCGAACAAACTCTTTCTCAAACGGGGGTGGATAGAAGAAGATTACGAGGTGCTGTTTTTCATAGAGTTCTTCATGTGCTTGATCCTCAAGAACAGGTTGATGTATTAAAACAGACAAGAAGAGCTCTTAGGCCAAATTCAACAATTATTGTCACTTCAGCAGCGGACGATGACCATAAAGCACAGGCTCTTCGTGCACGAGGTTTGTATTCTCCCGATGCCGTTAACAATTGTGCTCCGGTAATGTCCGGACTTCCTGAGGAAACAACCTTTTTTGGAGTTCATTTCGCAGACGAAAAACACTTAAAAAATTTGGCAAAAAGTTCTCATCTTCGTCTACGAAACCAGTCGGTCCGTAGGATTAGAGAAAGAAGCGGATATTCCGATGCAACAAATTCTTATATTTTTGCAGAGTTTCAAACACCCGGAAGATTATTCTATGCTAAAGAAAAACTTTTGGATTCAACTGTAAGAAGAGTTAGGCGAAGACCATAACTATCTAAACAAAAATGTCTCTTATAATAAGCCGATAAAAGAATTACATGAACATTTTGGAAGTTAATATGTTTAAAAATTATCTAAAACAAATCGGTCTTGAGTATTTAATAAAAGATATTGAAAAAATAGATCTTAACAATTTTGTTAAGGATGCATTTGAACAAAATTTCCAAAATTTATCTGATAAAGAAATACAAAATTTATATGTTTATGATGTTCCAAAATTATCTGCAGATGGCAGTTGCAGTATTCTGGAAGAAAAGAATGAAACTCCATATGATCTATCACAAATATTTGGTACTTCCCCTTCTCAAACACTTTATCTTTGGAGACTAAAGCAGATTGTAAAAAAATTATATGAACTGACAGGCGTTGATTGGTTGGGAATTTATAAAAAAACGAACAACACTAAAAATGAACCAGTTTTGGTTAAAGAATCTTATCTTGGACTTTTTAGTAGGCCAGAATTTCCACTAACAAAAGAGTTTGCCAAAAAATCAAATAATTCAACAGTTGGTCTAACGGGAAAAGCAAAAGTAATTCAGGATGTGTCCAGTAATGAAGGTCCATACTATAAATGCGATGGAAAAGTTCAAAGTGAATTTTGCTTGCCAATAATTTCCCCTAAGTCATCCCGAGCGAAGTCGAGGGATCTCGTTATTGGAATAATAGATGCCGAAAGCTTCTCTACTAATTTTTTTACTAGCGAACGCTTACTCCAAATTGCCAAAGTGGCATACGATTTAGAAAATATGGCTTGAAGCAAATATTCGTAGAAGCAATTATTTTTTTACTATCTTTTCCCAGGGGAATTCTTCGCGGCCAAAATGTCCATAAGATGCAGTAGGTAAATAAATTGCTCTTTGTAGTTTAAGTCCTTTTAAAATACCACTTACTGATGTGTCCAAAATTTTTGCTGCAAAATCATTAATTGTGTTTCCATTTACTTTTTCTGTTCCAAAAGTTTCAACCTCTTGCATAAGTGGTTTTTTAGCTCCAATAAAGTAAGCAAGTCTTACTTCTGCCCTATCTGCCAATTTATTCGCAACAATATTTTTTGCAATAAAACGCGCGGCATATGCACCGGATCTGTCTACTTTTGTTGGATCTTTACCGGAAAATGCTCCGCCTCCAACTTTTGCATAACCACCATATGTATCAACAACAATTTTTCTGCCAGTAACTCCACTATCTGCAGATGGTCCCCCATGATGCCAAACTCCTGTTCCATTAACAATTAAATTTTTCTCATCAACTTTAAATCCATATTTTTTTAAAACAGGTGTAACAACTTTTTTATATAAATCATTTTTGACTTGTTCTAATTTTATCTTTTCACTGTGTGGGACAGCCAAAACAACAGTACTAACTTTGTGTGGTTTACCATCTTTATACTCCACCGTTACCTGACTTTTACCATCTGGTCTAAGGTATGGAAGAATCTTTTTTTCGCGGATGGTATCTATTTTTTTTGTAAGTTCATGGGCAAGAGTTATTGGAAGAGGCATTAATTGAGGGGTTTCACGTACTGCAAACCCAAACATCATACCCTGATCCCCTGCTCCCGCATCATCTACCCCAACAGAAATTTCTGGAGATTGTGCATGTATATGAACGGCAATTGGGGAAATATACGAAAATCCTGATTTTTTATCTGTGTAACCAAGTCTTTTAATTTGCTCTCTGGCCACTTTTTCAAAATTTATTTTTGCTTTTGTTTTTACTTCTCCAGCTAGAATAATATGACCGTGTGCTGCCATTGTTTCCACTGCAACTCTTCCTGTTGGATCTTGTTTTAAAACAGCATCAACAATTGCGTCACTAATTTGGTCGCAAATTTTGTCCGGATGACCCGCACAAACCGATTCAGAAGTAAAAGTATATGTACTCATAAAAATTGAATTATCCTCCTTATCTTACTTTTCGCCTTACCTACTATTCGTAGCACGGCTCAAAAAGCGATTTCTGGAGGATTGTTTTTCTGCAAGCAGAAAAACAAAAAACTCTTCCAAAAAGGAAGAGTGATAATAAAGTCTTTATCTTCCTTCTTTGGCCCGCCTGTCATCGCTTGAGGCGAAGACAATAGCGGACAGGAATTGGCACCGTACTTTTGGTTGCCGGTAG
>JANWKV010000039.1 GCA_025451195.1 Candidatus Microgenomates bacterium
ATTTGATAAAAAAGAAATTACGAAAAAATCGGAAAACATAGCGCAGTGGTATAACGACGTTGTGTTAAAAGCCCAACTTGCAGACTATGCTCCTGTTAAAGGGACAATGGTTATAAGGCCATATGGATATGCTTTGTGGGAGAAAGTCCAGCAGGTTTTTAACGCGATGATAAAAACTAAAGGAGTTGAGAATGCTTATTTTCCGCTTTTCATCCCTCATTCACTATTGGAAAAAGAAAAAGAACATGTTAAAGGATTTTCTCCTGAGTTGGCAATTGTAACAATTGGAGGCGGGGAGAAATTAAAAGATCCGTTGGTTGTAAGGCCGACATCGGAAACAATAATGTATGAAATGTATTCAAAATGGATTCAGAGTTGGCGTGATTTACCGGTTTTGATTAACCAATGGAATAATGTTGTCCGGTGGGAAAAGCGCACTTATTTATTTTTGCGAACAACAGAATTTTTATGGCAGGAAGGGCACACTGCTCACGAAACAGAAGAAGGTGCAGTAGATATGACAATGTCGGCTTTGGAATGGTACAGACAAATTTATGAAGATTATTACGCAATTCCCGTTATTCAGGGTAGGAAAAGTGAATCGGAAAAATTTGCCGGCGGAAAAGCAACTTACGCAATTGAAGCATTAATGCCTGATGGAAAAGCATTGCAGGGCGCAACCTCTCATAATTTAGCTCAAAATTTTTCCAAGCCTTTTAACATAATGTTTCAAAACCGGATTGGGCAAAACGATTATGTTTGGCAGACAAGTTGGGGACTCTCTACAAGAAGTTTGGGAGGATTGTTTTTGGTTCATGGAGATGATGACGGGCTTATACTACCGCCAAAAATTGCTCCAATAAAAATCGCGATAATTCCGGTTTTGGGAAAAGATGATGAAAAGGTTTTGAGTTTTTGCAAAAAAATAAAAGAAGAATTGGACAAAGTCCATTCTGATTTTTCGGGTGATGTCCAGATTTGGGGAAGTCTAAATAAAACTTTCGGGTGGAAGTTAAATGAAGCAGAATTAAAAGGGATTCCCCTTGAAATTTCTGTTGGGCTAAAAGAAGTGGAATCCGGAGAATTAAAAATTAAGTACAGAGCTCATGATTTAAACAATGACCTGTTTACAAAATTAGAAGTCGTTGGGCGCGAAACAGAAAAAATGCTCCACAACCTGCAAAGTTTTCTTTTTGAAAAAGCAAAAAAGTTTTTGGAAGAAAATACCTCTGAAGCAGGAACGTATGAGGAATTTAAAAAAATAATGGAAACGAAAAGAGGATTTATTAAAGCTTTCTGGTGTGAAGACGAAACTTGCGAAAAACAAATTAAAGATGAGACAAAAGCTTCAACCAGATGTTTACCGCTTAATTCAAAAGAAGAGTCGGGCAATTGCATAAAATGCAATAAACCCGCTAAATATAAATGGGTTTTCGCGCAAGCCTACTAAAGATTAACCTAAGAAGGGGATTGGAATATTGAATACCTTCATCCAGAAAATTGCATAGGCTAAAAGGAATACAACTCCCGCAACAACAATAAGAGCAGGAGGAATTTTTCCTCCGCCTTTTTTCTTCTGCATTCCCGGATTTTGCCCAGGTTGAGTAGCAGGACCAATTTGCGTATTAAATTGTACTTTAACAGGACCTGTTTGCGCTGGTTGGGAAACTGGGGGAATTGGGGGGGTGACCTGCATTGTTGGCGCTTGCGTTGCGTTTTGTGCAGGCTGGGATGTGGAATTTATTGTCGGCATTATAGGTGTCATTGGTTGCGAAGGAGGAGTAATTCCAACAGTTGGATTTGGAGAAGAGTTTGGTTGTTGAGTGCCAACAGGGTTTAAGGGGCTTACCGGCATTTGGGGACCAATAGTCGGGTTCATGGGTTGCGGTGGAGGTTGCCCTACAGCGTAAGGGGATGGGGCAGGGGTCTTGCCAGACGCCATAACCCTTTCGTAAGCTTCTTTAAGTTTTGGGTCAAGAGAAGATAATTGTTGTTTTGGATCCATAGGCAGTATATGTATCGTAGCAATTTCAAATTTCAAATGTCAAATGTCAAATGTTAAATCTTGGCTAAAAACAGGTAATAAGCTATACTTGTAAAGATGAAACTTATTGTTACGCATGCTAGTCCTGATTGGGATGCTATTACAAGCGTTTGGCTTTTAAAACGCTTTCTGCCAGGATGGGAAATTGCAAAAGTCGGTTTTGTTCCGGCAGGCAGCAGATACAGAAATATTCAATTTGAGAATAAAAATAATGATCCTGTGGAAGTAATAGATGAAGAAGAAATAATTCACACAGATACCGGTCTTGGACCCTTAGATCATCATCAGACATCAGATAAAAATACTTGCGCCGCTTCTTTGTGTTGGGACTACGTTAAAAAAGAAAATGAAGAATTTAATAATCCTTCAGAAAAAACTAAAGACAGGACAGAAGCTTTAAACAGGCTTATTTCAATTGTTGTGGATATCGACCATTTTGGTGAAGTGTTTTGGGCAAATCCGGCGGCAGACTATCATGAATTTTCACTCCTTGGACTTTTAGAAGGAATAAAAATGGCAAGACCAAACCAGGACCAGTTTTATATTGATTTTGGAATGGAGTGTTTGGACGCAGAGTTTCATAATTTTGAAAACAGGATTTGGGCCGAGCGGGAAATAAAAAAAGGAATGGAGTTTGATACAAGTTTTGGACTAGGCATTGCATTTGAAACGCTTAACGATACTGTAATCAAGCTCTCGCAAAAAATGGGTTATGTTATTGTAATTAGAAAAGATCCAAGAAAAGGTTATGTGCGTATAAAAACAAGGCCTGAGGAAAAAGATTCGGATAAAAAAGGTATTGATCTTACGTCTGTCTATGAAAAACTAAAAGAAATGGATCCGAAGGCAACATGGTTTTTACATGTTTCTAAAAAAATGCTCCTTAACGGTACTCCCAAAAACCCCAAAATGATTCCTTCAATATTGTCTTTACAAGAAATTGTTAATGTGGTAAAAAGTTTGTAATGGATAAAAATTGTATTTTTTGCAAAATAATCTCCGGCGAAATTCCCAAAGAATTTGCTTTTGAAAATGCGGATATTGTCGCGTTTTCAGATATTAGACCAATAAAACCCGTTCATTTACTAATAGTTCCCAAAATTCACATAACAGATTTTACGAAACTTGAAAATGATTTGATTTTGGGAAAAATACGGATTGCAATTTTAGGGCTTATTGAACAAAACAAACTCACGGATAAAGGATATAGAATAGTGGTAAACGGAGGTGGGGCACAGGCTGTTGACCATTTGCATTTCCATCTTACGGGCCCCTGGGGCAAAGCTGCAGAATTATAAATTTTACCGTTTTGGTCTCTGTAGATCTGTGGTATAATTAACTTACCTACCGCTTCGGGCTTACTTCGCGAAGAGGTTTGTCAGAGCTAACAGCTTTGATTATTAAAGGAGGTGTTTATTTATTATGGTTAAAGTTAAAAAAATGCCAGGAGATAGTGATGATTCGCTAATTCGTAAATTTTTAAGAAAAGTTTTGAATGATGGAGTCCTTTTGGAAGCAAAAAGAAGGCAATTCCACTTAAAACCGTCACTTGCTAAGAAACAAAAGAAAAAAGATAGGCAAATGGCAAGAGCTGCTGCCCGTTGGTAAATTTATATTATGGTAGGAAATCCAAAACAAGGAAATGTTTCTATTCTTCTTTACGTGGAAAGTAGGTATAAAGTTAATAGAAAAAGAATTAGAAGTATGGTTAATAACACGCTAAAGGTCCAAAATGTAAAAGGGCCGGTTGAGGTTTCTATTGCTTTTGTAGGGGATAGGAAAATGAGGGAATTGAGTAAAAAATATAAAGGGGAAGATAAGACAAGAAATATTTTATCATTTTCTCTTAATGAAGGTACGCCTGTTGTCATGCCAACAGATAAATTAAGGCTTGGGGATATTGTAATTTCTTATCCGATTTTAATTAACGAAGCGTCAAAGGAAGAGATGCTTGTTGATGACAGAGTAGACCAACTGGTTGAACACGGCTTGATGCATTTATTGGGATTGCACCATGAGTAACTATTTTATATGGCTCAATCTGCCGAAAGCATCCAAAGAGTTAGAAAAGTTTCAGAAGCCTTACGCGAAACAACAGGAAGTGAGAATATTGGTAGATCTCTTATTAAGCCTACAACATTAGAAGCATTTTTAGCTTCACCTACGCGAAGATACTTGCATAAATCAATACAAAATATTGTTCATGATAGGCATGAGGGAATGCCTATTGATAAACAGACATTTATTGATACCTATAATTTAGCATTTGCTTTTTTAGAAGAAGACCCAAGTAATGAAAAAATATTTCTCTTCATGCCAGATGGAATTTTACCTACATCCCAAGAGATGATAACTATGGAACAAGGAGAATTAAGCCTAGTGCACAAATTTATCAGAAGACAAATTGATAGCTTGGGCAATTGCATGATAGATCACAACGATGACATTGAAGATACAGCAAAGGGTGCACTTCGGAGAGTATTTCATAACGAAGCAGCATTTTCATATACAATGGAATTCTTACGGCGTCCTCGAGACGATAGTGTCAAATCAAGTATGTTGAGAGAACAAGCATTTCTTTCTTTGCCATCGCTAGTTGAATCAGGAAAGTTAACTTCAGAAAATTTTCCTTACCAAAGACTTATTTTTGAGCTTAACTCAAAAGATTTTCGTGTACGAACGGCAGCACTGCAGGTATTAAAAAAAGTTTCTCAAACTGATATTTTCGCAAGAAGAAATTTACCGGATGTGGATTTTTTGAAGAAAGAATGGTTACAGGTTTTGTCCAATCCTCATAGTTCTTATGGAGATATTATCCCAAGTACATTTGCAGGACTTATTAAACAAGGAATTTTTTCTATAGCAGAATGGGAAAATTTGGCTACAAGTTCTCCTGATGAGGTTAAAGAATTTGTTGTACCTGTAATTTCATACTTAGTAGAGCAGGGTAATCTAGACTTTGAAAAATGGCAGACTTTTATTGATAAAAGTAGAGATAGATTTATCAGACAAAGAGCTTCTTTGGCAATTCCATTCTTTGCTCAAAACGGAGATCTTTCTTATTCTACGCTTTTAGAGTACCTTAATGATTCCGACAGTGTTTTTATCAGAAAAAACGCAGCCAGAGCAATTGCATCAATCGCGGAAAGAGAGCAGGTAGGGGCAATAGAATATGCAGAGCTCTTTAGGCTATTAAATAATCGTGGAATTTTAGGAGAAGACGAGTTTTCAATTTTACTCACTTTTGCTCAAAAAAATAAACTAATTGTTAATGCGCCAGAGCAAATAGTTGCGGAAGCATATAACCGTTATTCTCAAAAATCCGCATTACTTAGTATACAGATGATTACTGAGTTGGCAAAAACCGGCGTAAGCTCTTTTACGCCTAATACATTCGAGGAAATTAACAGGCTAGCAGATATTTCGGACAGCTCAGGGCAAACATCACTGGAGCTCGGAATTCTTTTAGCAACTCTTATTGAAAGGAATATAATGTCTGTAAATGATTTGATAAATTTTTTAGCATTTGAAAATCCGTCTGCTTCTGATAGCTTTGATTCACCTTCTTGGGCTGAGGATTGGAGAGAAGAACATGACTCATTTAGCAGTATTCAACTTAAGGAGAGTGCATTGTACGCTCTCCCTCTATTAATTGAAAAAGGTTTGATAGATAGGTCAAATTACGATATATCATGGTTTAGAAAATTATTGAAAGATCCAAATTACGGTGTTAAAAAAGCAGCATCGGCAATTATTTTTGAGGTAGTAGATGTTCCTTCGTCTCCAAATGATTTTTGGAGAGGACTTTTTACTGATGTAAATTCATTACTTCGTGAGTCGGCACTTAAAAAAACAATAGAATTACTAATTACTGATAGTTGGCATTTTTCGGATTTTCCTCTATCCGAATGGGTATTGTTGCTGAAAACAAAAAATGAAAAGGTATCTCAATTAGCCAGAGAGGCAATCTTTTTAGGAGTAGAAAAGGGTGCTTATTCTAAACAAGATCTTTTAGCTTTTGATCTTCATGTCCCGGAGCTTTATGAATCACGCGGTCTTTTCCAGAATATTTCTCCTTCCGAGCTGGCTCATGATTTTGGAAAAGTATTTTCA
This sequence comes from Candidatus Microgenomates bacterium, assembly GCA_025451195.1. Lineage (GTDB taxonomy): Bacteria > Patescibacteriota > Microgenomatia > Levybacterales > UBA12049 > JANWKV01. The sequence goes on from JANWKV010000039.1 coordinate 6,158, forward strand.
ATAATTGAAGAACAGACAGCGAATTTTCCTCAACTTATTCCAGCAGTAATATTATCTGGATCAGCTACTAATGGATATTGGGTTTTCGGAACATCGGATATCGACGGAGGGATATTTATAGACGCACCTCAGGACAGTGATCAATCTCAAGTAATACGCGCAGTAAGAAGTGCAGGTTATAAGGAAGGAGTAAATATTTGCGGATCAGCATACCATGTTGTACATGCTATAAAATCGGTAGGCGAAGTTAATCCTCCTTTAGACAGAACCCGTGAAATAGAATTTTACTCTACTATGTCTTCACTGTTTTCAGCAGAGGTTTTTACAAGACCCGAAAACCGCGAAAGTGTTAAGCGAATAATAGATACTTATGCGGCATTTTTCCGTGACCCAAAAAACGCAGAATACAGAAAAGAACTTTTAAATTATATGAGAAGAAATATTATCGAAGGAGGAATTTTACGTAAAGGATTACAGAGAATTCATCCTTTAAATACATCACCAAGCTTAGATCAGGAAGAAACGCGGGAAGTAGCAACTTTAGCCTTTTTATCCCGCACATGCATATGAGTTTGTGTTAAAATAAACAAATTCTCCTATGGTTTTTTACAGAAAATACAGACCTCAAAAAATTTCAGAATTAGACAGTACAAAAGTCAGGGAAACACTTACCGCAGTTTTATCAAATAGGGAAATTCCGCACGCCTTTTTATTCACCGGACCAAAGGGTTTGGGAAAAACTTCAACTGCCAGAATTATTGCGAAAGTGGTCAACTGTTTACACGGTAGTCAGCCGCAAGCCGAAAATCGCAAGTCAAAAAACAATGACAATTTTGAGCCGGATAACACCTGTGAACAATGTGTTTCCATTACAAATGGCACAAATATAGATGTTTTGGAAATTGACGGAGCATCAAACAGGGGAATTGACGAAATAAGAGATTTGCGGGAAAGAGTAAAGCTTGCGCCCTCCAGCGCAAAGAAAAAAGTTTACATTATCGATGAAGTGCACATGTTAACAACAGAGGCATTTAACGCACTTTTAAAAACAATAGAAGAACCCCCACCTCACGTAATGTTTATTTTTTGTACAACCGAGCCACACAAAGTACCGGCAACAATTATTTCCAGATGTTTTCATATTGAGTTTAGCCGTGCAACAGATGAAGAAATTGTCCACTCTCTGGAGAGAATAGTTGTTGGGGAAAAGATAGAAATTGAATCAAAAGATAAAACAGAAATTCTCTCAAATATTGCAAAAAGTGCCGATGGAGGCTTTAGGGATGCATCTAAAATACTTGAAGAAATTGTTTTAATGTCTGATGGCAAAAAAATCACAAAAGAAAAAATCGAAAAGGTTTATAAAAATTTTAATATTGGAACATACCTAACATTTTTTTTGCTTAGATTAAAAGAAAATAAAATTAAAGCTGCATTAGATATAGTTACGGAAGTGACAGAGACCGGTATTGACATGAAATTTTTTATCGGTGAGCTTTTAGAAAGTTTTCATGCACAATTATTAAAAGTGATGGGAGTTTTGGATAAAAAAACATTCGAAGGATTTTCTTTAGAACAAATAAAAGATTTAATAAATCTCTTTACTCAAGCTTATCAGGAGACAAAATATTCTGTTATTCCTCAACTTCCTTTGGAAATGGCAATCATTACTTGGGGAGAAATGCAAAAGGAAAATAATAAAAATCCCCAAAGTTTGGCGACAAGCCAAATATCCAAAATCCCCGGAAAACCAAATATGGAAAGCTTGGCAAAGCATCAGCAGTCCCTTAAAGTAAAAAGCGTGTTGTATCCGGAAAAAGAAGAAAAAAAAGTTATTCCTACGCCTACACATAAGCAAAATGATATTTCGTCCGCGCCTGATGAAAATACTGCGCTAATGGAAAATCTTATCTATAAGGTAAAACCTTACAATCATTCTGTTGCAGGAATTTTAAGAGGATGTAAAGTTAAAGAAGTTAAAGGAGTGGAAATTGTTTTTGAAACTCCTTATAAATTCCATAAAGAACGTTTGGAAGAAAGTAAAACTTGTGAGATAATAGCAAAAGCTGTTAAAGAGATTACAGGTAAAAGCTTAAAAGTGACAGTGCAATTAAAAAAATAAAAAATCAAAAGGATTAGGAGGTGATTATATTTTATGTTTAATCCATTTCAGGGTTTAGGGGATTTGAAAAAAATGCGGGACCAGGCAATGGCAATCCAAAGAGAATTGCAAAAAGAAGAAATTTTTGTGGATAAGCACGGAGTTAAGGTAAAAATCTCAGGTGACCAAAAAATTATTTCAATTCAGGTTAACGGAAAATCAGACAACGATGTAAAAGATGCTGTAAACGAAGCAATTAAAAAGTCTCAAGAAGTAGCCGCAAAAAAATTACAGTCAATGGGCGGAGGACTGGGCGGACTATTGGGCGGCGGAAAATAATTGCAAGTTCTTCAGATCTTTGGTACAATGGAAATATAATATGATATCCGATAGTACGGATTATATTCTTCTTACCGGCAGTGCCAACCCAAAACTTGCACGAAGTATTGCAAAAGTTTTAAAAAAACCCCTTTCCGAACCAATAAGTACCTTTGCAGACGGTGAAATACGTGTAAAAGGTATTCCAGTACTTAGAAATAAACATGTTTTCGTAATCCAACCGACAGCTCCTCCTGTTAACAACAGCATCATGGAACTTATTTTTATGATTGATGCCGCCAAAAGATCAAGCGCGGGTGAGATAACGGCAATAATCCCATATTTTGGCTATTCAAGGCAAGACCGAAAAGAAGGGCCAAGAGTGCCAATAAGCGCGTCTGTTGTTTCAAAAATAATTGAAAATGCAGGGGCTGACAGAATTTTTTCTTTAGATATCCATACGGAACAGGCAGAAGGATTTGTTTCAATACCATGGGATAATTTATATGGAAGTTATTCTTTGCTTCCAGCGATTAGAAGTGAACACCTTACAAATCTTGTCATCGCTTCGCCTGATAAAGGAGGAGTTCCAAGGGCAACTGGGTACGGTAGAATTTTGGGAGCAGACGGAATAGCAATTGTTTATAAAGAGCGAGATGTTAATATGAAAAATATTTCCAAAATTCTAACAATGATTGGGGACGTTAAAAATAAAAATGTTTTACTCGTAGATGACATGATAGATACTGCCGGCACAATTGTAAATGCCGCAAATTTTCTTAAAGAAAAAGGGGCAAAAAGTATTAAAGCTGCCGCAACGCATGGATTATTTTCCGCAGATGCTATACAAAAAATTAATGAATCATGCATCGAAGAAATTATTGTTACAGACAGTGTTATGCAGCGGGACGAGATTATAAAAAACAAAAAAATAACAATTGTTTCCGCAGCACCACTTTTGGCGGAAGCAATTAAAAGGATTTCTATCGGTAAATCTCTGGGGACGGGTCTTATTTTATAAAAATTGGATTTGTATAATAAAAAAATGCCTCGTTTTTTTAAAGCTTTTCTACTTCCAGTAATTTTACTGATTATAATTTTTCTTTACGGAGCGGTAACTAATCCTTACAGCAAATTTAGCTTCATAAGTTCGCCATTTTCCACAAAGATTTCTTTGGGTGGAGATATTCAGTTGATAAAAAAACATTCAATTACCTTTTACAAAGTGCCTCAGCAGATTGCGCTGGCAGTAGATCAACTTGAGGAATTTAGCCGTATTATTCCAAATAAAATTTTTCCGGAAGAGGACCTTAAAGGCAATGAATCAGAAATAATCGCAAAAATTCATAAAGAAAGGTTTGACACGTCTAAGCCGTATGTAATTTCGGCAGGACATTTTGCAGAACTTTATGTAAGGAATTTTGGAATTTTTTATTCTTCAATTTTAGACGGCAGATTTTCATTGTCTGATAAAGATTGGGAAGACAGGCAGAGGGTAGAATTGCAAACTGTCGCAACAGATTTAGAGCTTCTTAAGCTTTCCGGTAAAGATTATGTAGCCTTTGTTCCTGTTTCACCAAATGGTTTTGTTGGGGTAAACATTTATGCCAGGGCATCAGACTCCTTGTTTGCGGTTTTGTGGAGCCTGTCTGCTTTAACAAACGATAAATTTTTACAAAGTGTTTTTCCGGGGTCTACGACGGCCCAGACAGCCGGTTTAGGATCTTTATCAAGGCCTCTTATGACAAAAAAGGCGGGAAAAAATCTTTTAAAACAATATGGAGTAACTCTTGAAATCTCAGTTAATAATTATCTTAAAGAAATTATAGATGCAAAATCCGGTTTAATTAAAAGGGATTTTCCCCTTTCAAGCGCCAGGGATCAAATTATACGCCAAAGTAGTTTTTACGATAATGTAATTGCATGGTCTACGGCAAAAACCGCAACAGATTTGGGGCTTAAAATAAAATTGTCAACCGATTACTGCAATTCAAAAAATGTAGAAGTTGAAATATCTTCAAAAAATAATAAGTGTGAATTTGAGTCATGGAAACAAAAAATAATAAATGCATTTTGGGATGAAAAGGCAGGAATTTTTTTGGATGATTTATCCCAGGACTCAATAAAAAATCATGTTTATTCAGGAGATGGTTTTATTGTTACGTCAACTAAATTTTTGGACTTTTCAAACAGCAATGACAGAAGTAAAATAGAGCGGGAAATTACATATGTTCAAAATCATAAACTGGATAAGCCTTTTCCTCTTCGATATGCGGTAAATGACCAACCTCAAAAGCTCTATTTTTTTAACAAATACTTTGCCTCATCTTATATGGGTAAAACTATCTGGAGTCATTGGGGAATGGAATATATAAAGACATTAATTATGCTGTCCGGCTATAACAAGACGTATTTAACTCAAGCAGGCGATTTTTTAGAAGACTATAAAAAAAATATAGAAAAATACGGGGGTTATCCCGAGCTGTATGATTCAAGCGGAAACATTTATCAAACAATAGTTTATAAAAGCTTATTGCACGCCGGATGGGTGGTTGATTATGAAGAGGCCAAAATGATGTTTGGTTTTAAAGGAAAACATTAGATCTTGGACAATGCGTTTTTTGTGATTTTTGTATATACTTGTGTTTATGCTGAGAGTAATTACATATAACATTCACTACGGGGAAAAACTTTCCCAAATAATTACCTGGATTAATGAAAATACAAAATTTGATATTATTTGTTTTCAGGAATTTCCAAAATCAAAACTAGACTCTTTTATAAAAGAAATAAACAAAATCGGCTCCTACAATTTTAAGTTTACAACGGGATTTGTTAGAGAACATGGGACATACGGAGAACTAACTCTTTTTGAAAATAAAAAGATAAAAATCTTAGGCGAAGAAGTAATAAAGCTTGGAAGCAGTATTGTTGAAAGAAGAATTCACAAAGATAAATTAGGAAGAAGCTCTTTGGTAACAACATTCGAATACGGATCAAAAAAATTTATTGTTGTAAATTCCCATTTAGCTTGCCTTAGTTTTAACGGCTTCAGGATGAAGCAAATATCAAAAATTATGAACAGGCTTGATGAAATTTCCCCGTCTAAAGAAAGTCCGGTAATTGTTTTGGGAGATTTTAATTATAGTTCTTTATCAAGGCGCAGGAAACTTATTCAATACATGGCAGACAGGGGATTTTTAAATGCTTACAAAAAGCATACCCACAGATTATTTTACTTAAAACATCAGCTTGATTACGTTTTCTATAAAAATTGCTATATAGATAGGGTTGCGGTAAATAAGCTTGCCTTTTCAGACCATTCATGTATAACGTTCTCTCTTAATTTTGAACCAAAGACAGATAAAAAGGTAGCAATTTTTGATTTTGACGGAACAATTGCAAACACAATCCCCAAAGACGCGGAAATAGCAAACCTTTTTAACAAATTTACCAATGAGTTTGGAATTGATAAACAAATGACAGAAAAAGAAGTCAAAAGATTAAGAGGGCTTAGTCTTAAAGAAGTTGTTAAGTCCCTACATATAAGATTTTACAGATTGCCGTTTATTTTAAGAAAAGTCCAAAAGTTTTTACACCCTGATCTTTTAAAATCAGATCCTATTGAAGGGATGACGGATGTCATAAAAAAATTAAAAGAAGAAGAATATATTTTGGGAATTGTTACAAGCAGTAAAAAAGCATTGGTCGAAAATTTTCTCAAAAGACACGGAATAAACGGATTTGATTTTATACAAAGCGGTACCAGCCTTTTTGGCAAACACAGGATAATAAATAAGCTTTTAAAAAAGTACGGATTTTCCCAGGAAGAAACAATTTATATCGGGGATGAGATACGCGATATCGAAGCAACAAAAAAATCTGAAGTCCCGATAATTTCTGTTACCTGGGGATTTAACAGCAAAGAGGGTTTAAAAAAATATCTACCGCATTTCCTGGCAGAGAAACCTGCAGACATTATAAAAATCCTTACATAAATTATTGATCGAAATTTTTTTTGAGTATACACTATGAGTAGAATGAAAATCTTTAGCGGAAATTCCAATAAACAACTTGCGGAAAATATCTCAAAACATTTTGGCCAGAAACTTTCGCCACTAGAAATTTTTGTTTTTCCGGATGGAGAAAAACGCGTAAGAATTCTTGAAAGTGTTGTCGGGCAAAATGCAATTGTTATTCAACCAACAAATCCGCCTGTTGATGAAAATTACATGGAATTATTTTTTATTGTAGATGGACTTAAGAGAAGCGGCGCCGAGTTTGTTACTGCTGTTATTCCGTATTTGGGATACCAAAGGCAGGATCATGTTTTTAGGGACGGTGAAGCAGTCTCTTTAGAAGTAGTTTTAAAAACATTAAAAAGTGCAGGTGTTGATACAATTATTTCTCTGGATTTACATTCTTCACGGACAGAAAGCTCATCTTTAGTACCAATAAAACATTTATCAGCGCTAAGTTTATTTGCGGATAGGATAAAAAAACTTGTCATCTCGAGTGAAACGAGAGATCCCATAAATTTAAAAAGTGAGATTTCTCACTCCGTTCGAAATGACAAATGGAGCAATTGTATTCTTGTTTCACCTGATATGGGGGGAATCAGGAGAATTAGAATCCTGTCCGGACTTTTGGAAAATATGCCGTATGCGGCAATAGAAAAAGACAGGGATTTGGCAACAGGAGTTGTAAATTCTAGCAAATTTGGAGAAGGTTCTATTAATAGGCAAAAAGTCGCTTTTATTGTTGATGATATGATTGCATCCGGCAAAACAATTGTCGAAGCGGCAAAAGTTTTAAAAGAAAACAGAGTTGAGCAGATGTATGTTTTCGCAACGCATGCTATTTTTTCCAAAGACGCGCCGCAAATTTTGCAGGAGTCTATTGTAAAAAAAGTTTATGTTACAGACAGCGTATTTATTTCGAAAGAAAAAAGATTTGAAAAACTTGAAGTAATTCCGGTTGCTGATATAATAGCACAGCAGCTTAAAGCTGCTGAATACTATACCACTCATACTTGATTTTGCAAAAGTTGGTGAGGCCAAAATCAAGTAATCGGGTATTATTCTTCAACAGACAGGAAAAGTATGAAAATTCCAAAAGCAATACAGCGTTTAATTGAATCATTTGAAAAGCTTCCAGGCATCGGGCCCAAAAGCGCGCAGCGTTTAACATTCTATTTATTGCATGTTCCCCAACATGAGCTGGATAGTTTTGCCTCATCTTTACAAGACTTAAAAAAAGGTACAATCATTTGTTCCAATTGTTTTAATGTTGACGAGTCGGACCCATGTAGCATTTGTTCGGATAAGCAGAGAGACCGCTCAATAATTTGCGTTGTTGAGGAGCCTTTAGATGTTTTGGCTTTGGAGAAAGGGGGAAAATATAAAGGCCTGTACCACGTACTTCATGGTAAAATTGACCCTTTAAACAATATTGGGCCGGATGAAATATTTTTACCACAGCTTTTTGAGCGGATTTCAGCCGCCTCCGCCAATGGCTACGGCGACCCAAAGGAATTAATTATTGCCACAAATCCGACTATGGAAGGAGAGGCAACGGCAATGTACATTTCAAAAAATCTCAAATCTCAAATCCCAAATCTCAAAATTACAAGGATTGGACGAGGTTTGCCAATTGGCGCGGATATAGAATATGCAGACGAAATGACCCTGCAGCGGGCAATGGAAGGAAGAAACGAGATAATTTAATCTTTCTTAATCTTTTCCTCCGTTTTGGCTTATACCACCGACGCCATATTGGTTAAAATGTTTGAGAAGGATTGTGTAGTCAACACCATCAATTAGACCATCATCATTAAGGTCCGCAATATTATAATCCTGATCATAATCTAAATTATGTTGTGAGCAAAGGTAAGATGGCTTTGAAGTTTCATTTCCTATACAATCTTTAAGCGCGTTGTAATCTAAAATGTCAACTTTATTATATGTACATAAGGTTGGTGGACTATTTGGATCACAAACGCTAACAATATCTCCCATTCTTAATAGTGGTGCTACAGTTGGGGGAGGATTTTCTTCGTGCTCGTTTAATTTGTTGTCTATATCAACCAAAATATTTGGAACAGATGCCATAAGCTGAATGGAATTATTTCCAACTTGCTCAACCAGTGAACCTTCTCTCGCTTTAATTAGTACAAAATAATTGCCCGTTTTAATTTTTCCTAATGGAAATCTAGTATTTCTGAAATATCCATTATAGTCTTTTGAGGTGTCTACAATTTCTTGAAGATTTCCAGATGATATATAAGTTGGCTTTGTCTTAGAAAAGTCAATTGAACCTTTTCCATCATCTAAATATAGGAAAAGAGTAATTTTTCTTGACTTATGGTTTTGACCGCCCGGCATTGGAGTATTATCTTTATCGATTCCTTCATAATGAACTGTTATATCCGCAGTTGAAGGACCAATTGTAGGTGTTGGCTCAGGAATTGTTGGAGTTGGGGTTAAAGTATCGGTTGGGGTGGGAATAGATTCTATCCCAAAATTAACCCCCGAAGGGTTCCTGTTATTAAAATTTATCGAGACCGTTTGCTTTTCAGTTATCGCCTGATACCCATTTGGAAGCGTAGAAATTTCAATAGTATAATCTCCGCCAGTGAGCATTCCATAGCTTGGTTTACCTGCTTCAGTTGTAAAATTGCCATTTTGATCTGTTTGGATTTGTATATTTCCCGGATTAAGAGTTAAGGTAGTTTGTTGATCAGATGTAACATTGGGTTCTCCACTGTCTTGAGTCCCATTGCCATTTGTATCGATAAACACATGGCCAGAAATGCTACTTAGGCATGGAATAACTGTGTCGTCATCATGACAATACCATGTGCCTGAAGTATCATGGGTTACCAAATGTAAAACAGGGCCGCCATACTTTGTTACCAATTTTCCACATGCACCAAAACTTGGGTCAGATGAACATTCATAGTATCGTTTATCTTCGGTTGGCGAAGAAGTGGGAGCTGTGGTTGGGGTGGGGGTTATTTTTGGAGTTAGTGTTGGAGTTAGTGTTGGAGTTGATGTTGGTGGTACATAAGCTTGAGAAGTGCATGGCCAAACTCC
>JANWKV010000040.1 GCA_025451195.1 Candidatus Microgenomates bacterium
GTCCCATCTGGCGATCAAAATTTAGCTTCAAATAAAGACTTCTGATATAATCTTTATGAAAATTTATGAAAAGAACTCGCGCATATATGAATTGGAGTGGTGGCAAAGATTCTTCTTTATGTTTGTTCAAAGCAATGCAAAGTAAAAAATATAAGATTGAATATCTATTGACAAGTCTTAATAAGACACACAATAGAATTTCTATGCATGGCGTAAGAAATGAATTACTTCAAAAGCAGTCTGAAGTACTTAAAATTCCTCTCAAACTTATTGAGTTACCAGAAAAGCCTGACATGAAAGAATATGAAACAGAGATGGAAAAGGAAGTTAAAGGAATAAAAATGGAAGGGATATCAACATCAATATTTGGAGATATTTTTTTGGAAGACTTAAGAAGATATAGAGAAGAGAAATTGAATCAGCTTGAAATCAAAACCGTTTTTCCGCTTTGGAAAATACCAACTAAAAAACTGATGGAAGAATTTATTTCGCTTGGGTTTAAAGCAATTATAGTATGTGTAAATGATAAATTCCTCGATAAGTCATTTTGTGGGAGAATAATTGATCACACCTTTGTTAAAGACTTGCCAGAGACTGTTGACGTTTGTGGAGAAAATGGAGAATATCATTCATACGTTTTTGATGGACCAATATTTAGTAAACCAATTCCATTTAAGAAAGGGGAGATAGTATACAGAGAATACTTCAAGCCTAAAAGTGGCAAAAATGAGTGTTATAAGCCAATAAATAAACAGAAAGAAAACTATGGATTTTATTTTTGTGACTTATTGTCGAAAGATTAAACAAGATGGTTTCGAGACCCTCTATCCCTAAGAGCAAATTGACCCTGAAAGTGTCTTATTATAACCTCTCAATTTTTATTTGCTTTTTTTATAAGATCCCACTATTAGAGCTATAGCAGAAAAAAATATAGCAAAATCTCGAAATAAAATGTCTATGCTTCCCCAATTAACTGTAATAATGCCAAGTAGCGTAAGTGCAGCAAGAGAAGCTGCAAATAATGTTTTCCATCCAGAGAGTACCCAAAGGCTAAGTATTAGTTGAAAGAGCGAAAACACATGCAGAAGAGTGGTAGCAGGAAACAAGTGTACTAAGAATTGCGGAAGAAAATAGATCCAATTATTTGGTTGTAGCGTTGCGGCAATAGCTGCATAGAGAAAAACACTCGCAATGCTTATGCGAAGAAGGAGGAAAACAATCTTTTGATTATGCATACGTTAATAGTACATGAATACATTATAAGATGATAGGATATTAAGGTTATCCAAAAATACACTCTCAATAATGCTTTATCCAAGATTGGAGTGTATTTTGTTTTAATTTACCAAATCCTGCTATTGGACAATAATTGTTCCTTTCATCATCGGGTGTACGCTACAATGATAGGTATAAGTACCTGCTTTTGTAAAAGTATTACTTCCTGATTTACCTTGTGCTATAACACCCGTATCAAAGCTATTATCATCTGCTGTTGCACTATGTCCGACTGAATCTTGGTTTGTCCAAGTTACTTTCTCCCCAACCTTAACAGTAAGAGTTGCTGGTGAAAAAGTATAGTTTTGGATTGTAACTGCATTTTTTGCCATTGCTGTAGATCCAGTTGTTGGATTTGCTTGTGTTTGCGTTTGAGCTTGTGATGGCATATGTTGCTGCATACTTGTTTGAGTAGAGCTTCCTTTATTAAGAAAAAATAAAACTCCTCCTATGACAACTACAGCGATAATGCCACCAATTATTATTTTGTTATTCATTTTTCACCTCCTCTCAAACTTTCAATTTAATATGGATTTTGTTGTTGGGTTTGTTGGTTTGGATTTCCTTGATTACTGTATGAGTTTTGTTTATGAAAGAAAATGAAATAAACAGCTCCATATACAATAAATCCAATAACGATATATAGTACTATCCATTGCCAAAGTGGTCGTTTTCCATAACCAAATGTTTTACCATCCATAATAAATTCCTTTCTTAAAATAAGCCGAAAACAAAAATAAAGTATTACAGTTGTTTATAACGCTGTACTTTTATTTCTGCCTGTTCTTTATATGATGTTATTTGTATCTCTAATTTAGATACTGATTGTTTATTCTCGTGTTGGGAGTCTAGCTTATTTTGTAAAGCTTGAAGATACTTGATGTATTGGTCGTACAATGTACGACACTCTTGCATGGTATATTTCCCTTTTTCTCCTTTCAGTTTTAACTGTGATAGCTGAGTGTTTGAAAACGCAATTGATTGAGAAAAGTCTGTAGCATTGCTAATGGTGATAGTTTTCATGGAATAAGATGACTGAGTATCAGCAAACGCAATACGTGCTTTTAGATACTGGTTTGGAGCAGCCTCAACTTTCGCATATAGTTCTAAATTGTGAAATTTGTTTAATAAAGATCCTGAGTTTAATACAGTAAAAGCTATCAGAAAAAGTCCTATTCCCATTGCATACGAAACCATTGGCTTTGTTGTTAATATAAGGAAATTGTGTTTGAAAAATTCTCCACATTTTTCTAGTACTGTCTGTTTCTTTTCGTTTTGAACTGAGTGATAAACAGTATCTTTAATGGTAGCTAGCATCATTGAGGTAGGCTCAAGTTTTTTGAGTGTTTTTAACTGATGGATGAATGCGTTTTCTTTCATAATTTCTCCTTTACTGTCTTTAATGCTCTGTGTAGTAGTACTCTGGTTGCATTCTCCTTTTTTTTGAGAACTTGGGCTATTTCTTTTATTGTTAAATCTTCTACATAGCGCAGAAGTAATACGTCTTGATACTCCTTTCTAATACTTTTAATGACTACGAATACCTCTTTTACTTTTTTTTTAAGATCAATACTTTCTTCAAGGTCTTCAAATGCGCCTAAAAGTCGTTCATCAATAGCGTCAAATGATACGTGATTCTTTTCCTTCTTTCGACGGTAATAATCAATGACGATGCCATTTGCAATTTCATACGTTAATGCCTTGGTATTCTTTATCTCATCTCCTTGTTTCAATACTTTCCAATATCTAATAAATGTATCGGCAGTAAGATCCTTTGCTAATTCATAATCTGAAACCTTGAAATATATGAAGCGAAATACACCTTTAGCAAATTGTTTATATGAATTTTCAAAAATATGATAATTTTTTATACTATCCATAGAATAAGCCGTAATTCAGAGCTAATTATTACTTTTAAGTATATCAGGAGAATGGAGAATTGATTAGTTAGCACGATTTGCTAACCTGAAACAGGTAAGAGTTAAACTACACAGTAGATACAATATTTCAGATTTACTTGAATTTTCTTAATTTCCTTTTACCTCTATCGTAGCTTACCTATATACCTCAAATCCTGAAATACCTGGAAGATTTTGTCGTACCGATCGTTATAAAGATTCTAGACTCGAGGAGCATTTGTCTTAGCTTCAATTAGTCTTGGTAGTTGTGGGTAGTTTCTTAATTTGGTTTAGAACTTCTTGGTATACTATTCATGTTATGAATATTGCAACGGTTGCTTCAGAGACTGTTTGGAAAGATGTTGGGAAAAATATTGAGCAAACAGAACATCACGTACAAGAAGTTTTGCGACTATTTCCCAACACGCAAGTTATCTTATTTCCAGAAATTAGTCTTGCTGGATTTGTTGTAGACAAAAGCAATCAGGATATTGCCCAATTTATAGATGGAGATGCTGTTGCAGAAATCAAACGAATAGCCAAACAATATCACGTAGCGCTTATTTGTGGGATGGTAGAAAAAAACGATAGAGACAAGCCATTTAACACACAATTTGTCATTTCAAAAGATGGAGAATTACTTGCAAAATATCGCAAAAACCATCTCTTTACAGAAGGAACAGAGCCTGAAGTTTTTACCCCTGGACAAGAGTTAGTGACATTTGAGCTTGAAGGTTGGAAATGCGGTCTTTCTACGTGTTTTGATATTCGATTTCCAAGACTTTTTGAAGCGTACAAAAAAGCAGGCGTAGAATGTATGTTTGCTGGATTTAATTGGGTAGAGGGAAGAAATAAGCCTGCAATTATGGAACATTTGGTTAAAGCAAGAGCTCATGAAAATCAATATTTCTTTGCAGCAGTTGATAGAACAGGTTCAGACCCGAATACTTCGTACTATGGAACAAATATTATTGCCAACCCATATGCCGAAGATATAGCAAAGCACGAAGGCATATATGGGTATTCAGAAATAACTAAAGACGATATTGTTGCCTTGCGTAAATCCTTACCTCTGGAAGGCAGTTTCAAAAAAGAATATGAAATTGTGTAAATAAATTTTCTATATTATCAAGACTAATATCTATTTCAATTTCTCTATCTGAACAATCTATTTGCGGGGTAAAATTTTCTTTTGATATAATTTATCTATGGGAAAAGTAATTGCAGGCATGACAATGTCTTTGGACGGCTTTGTCAATGACAGTAACAAAAATGTAGAAAAACTTTTTCCAGATTTTGCGCAGCTTCATGATGCTCCAACTTTTCAGGGAATGATTAAAAACACAGGTGCTGTTATTATGGGAAGACATGTGTATGACGGAATGGCAGATCCATTTATGTGGGCTAACGAGACTTATGAATTTCAAACTCCAATTTTTGTCTTGACGCACACACCTCCAACAAAATATCCCAAAGGAAACGGTAAACTTTCCTTTACATTTGTAACTGAAGGTATTGAGGGCGCTATCTCTCAGGCAAAAAAAGCAGCAGGCAACAAAGATGTTCAGGTAGTAGGTGCAAACACTATTCAGCAATGTCTTAACGCAAGACGCGTCGATGAATTGCAGATAGATATTATGTCTGTTCTGCTTGGAAAAGGCCTAAAATTATTTGAAAATATAGTGACAGATAAGATAAAGCTTGAAAGAATTAAAATAGAAGAAACTACCCCAATTAGAACTAGCATGACTTTTCGGTTAATCAAGTAGCTAGAGAATAAATTCTGTTATTTTCTAACACGCGAAGTAAAAGTATATTAGCCCCCTTTGGGGTAATTAGAATCTGATTATTATAACTGCCATTTTTATTGACAATACTGATTTTCAAATCTAGACTGTTCTTATGGATAACGTTCGTCTCACTACGATAGTTGCACTGGTATTGATGGTAGTTATTATCGTTGCTATGGACGTCCTGTTCTTTAGAAACCATTTTTGGGAACGGCTACTGGTAAATATAGGAATTGTTTTAGTGTTTGTAGCTTTCTACTTTAGGTTTCTTAGACATCCATAAAAATCAATATGAAAAGACCAAAGTTTTTAACAGTATGGCTTATTTTAATGCTTCTATTTTCTGTTGCACTTACTGTTGATTCACTCACATATCTTCCTATGATACGTCTTACTAAAAACTACGTGGCTCTTTTGGGCATTGCTGCCGGGTTTTTGCAAATATTTGCAGTATTCCAGCTACTTAGATGGAAAAAGAGAGGAGTTTCGTTTTTACTATCCTCGGCAATTGTAATTTTTCTCATAACGGGAATTAATGAATTTAGTATTGTTTCCAAGGTAAGTCAAATAATTGAAAGTATGTTGATTGTTTTAGTATTCAACATTATTATGCTTGGGATTTTGTATTTGGCTATAAGGCCAGTTTGGAAAAGCTTCAAATAGAAAGTTCCTGAATATCTAAATTTCTCCTTCAGACAATAATTTCTAATTGGCATATAGTTTACTTATGGCATCACCCACTTTGTCTCAATTCTCCGATGATATAATGAAAACATGAATGTAACTCATATTATTTTACAGATATTATTTACTTCTTTGTCTATGTTTTGGGAGGTACTCTGGCCTCTTATTCTTGGATTTGCCTTGTCTGCAATAGTGCAAGCAGTTGTATCTCACAAAACACTCGCAAAAACACTTGGAGATAACTCGCCTCGAAGCCTCACGCTTGCAACATTATTTGGTATTGCATCAAGCTCTTGTTCATATGCAGCGGTAGCTCTTGCTCGTTCATTATTTAAAAAAGGAGCATCGTTTACTTCTGCAATGGTATTCGAGCTTGCATCTACAAATCTAGTCATTGAGCTTGGAATTGTCCTTGTTGTTCTCTTGGGCTGGCAATTTATGTCAGCAGAGTTTGTAGGTGGAATTATCATGATAATCATCATTGCTCTAATTTTTCGTTTTACACTAACGCCAAATCTAATTTCTCTTGCAAAAAAACAGGCAGGAAAAGGATTAGCTGGCAAAATGGAAGGACATGCCGCAATGGATATGAGTGTGTCAGGTAAGGGAACATTTTGGCAACAATTGTTTAGTAATAAAGGATTTACGGCTGTGAGTGAATACTTTGTTATGGATTGGGCTTCTGTTTGGATAGATATTGTAGTAGGTTTTTTTATTGCAGGAGCATTAACAGTACTTGTGCCTTATTCTTTCTGGCAAGCGTTTTTCTTAACAAGTAACCCAACATTGGCAAAAATTGAAGGGCCATTAGTTGGTCCACTTGTTGCTATTGTTTCCTTTGTCTGTTCTGTTGGGAATATCCCTCTTGCCGCAGTTTTATGGCAAGGAGGTATTAGTTTCGGTGGAGTGGTTAGTTTTATCTTTGCTGATTTGATAGTGTTACCTGTTTTGGATATTTACCGTAAATATTATGGGTGGAAGGTTATGAGTTATATACTTGTTACCTTCTATATTACAATGGCAGCAGCAGGATATATCGTAGAGTTTTTATTCTCTGCGCTTCATATTATTCCAATTAATCATCATATTACTGTTCTCACGAAAGGCATACAATGGAATTATACGAGTTGGCTAAATATCCTTTTCTTGATAATTTCCGCTGTTTTAGTATATAGATTTGTTAAAAACGGGGGTATGGCAATGATTTCTATGATGGAAAAGCCAGAACAGGAAATGCACCACCGCTAGATTGCAATCCCTGTAGGTATTTGTAACCTTTTAGTTTGCATCCATCTCCAATATATCGTAAATCCTGAAACGCTTGGATAATTGAAGTGAAACCTATGGTTACAGTAATTCAAGGCTGGGGGAGCATTTGTTAATTAAATTACCACAGCAGTCTAATCAAGAAAACAATTTTCATAATTGAATGAATTGTACGATACATGTTAACATCAGTATGTGGACAAAAATGGAGAAGAAGTTTCCTTAAGCGGTCTATTTATCCCTCTAACAACAAAGAAGGCAATAATTTTTATAATTATCATTGGGATTTTTGTTTTCTTTAATGCGCTTTTTAACCCATTTATTGGAGACGATAAAATTCAAATTCTTCAAAATCCGCTGGCTCTTTCGATTAGCAATATCCCTTCTTTTTTTACCAGCAATGCTATAAACGTTGGCGGGGGTTTTAAAGGGATATACTACAAACCAATTTTGTATTCTGTTTTTTCTATTATTACCTCTGTTTTTAGTACTACTCCTTTTTTCTACCATTTTGTACAGGTTGCATTGCATATTACAAATGCAATTTTTGTTTTACTTTTTTTTAGAAAGTTTATAAAACTTAGGTTGGCATTCTTTCTAAGTCTCATTTTTTTAGTACATCCAATTAACTCTGAATCTGTAATCTATATTTCAGCGATGCAAGAGACTCTGTTTTTCTTTTTTGGAATGGTAAGTTTACTTATATTGACAAAAAATCACAATTCCTTAAAATCGCTTTTTTACGCCCAATTATTTTTTCTTTTATCCCTTTTATCAAAGGAAACTGGAATTCTGTTTGTGTTGATAGCTGGAATGTATGTGCAGTTATTTAAGAAAAATCTCATGCGAATTTATGCCATTTCCTCGGCCATAATGTTTACATTCTATTTATTTATGCACTTCATTCTTGGAGGAGTATCTCTTAAAATACAGGCTGTTAATCCTATCCTTCATGCCACGCTTTTTGAACGTATAATTTCAATGCCTGCAATTTTTTACTACTACATTAAAACATTTATCTTCCCAAACAACTTGGTGTTTGATCAGCAGTGGGTAGTTAAGCAAATTAATTTCCCTTCATTCTTTTTGCCATTAATTTTGGATTTTCTATTTCTTTTTATTTTTATTTTAATTACAGTTTTAACTATAAAATATTCAAAAAGAAAATATTTAAAACTCTCAATAATTTTCTTTTTGTGGTTTATTTTGGGATTTTTACTTCACTCGCAAATCATCCCACTTGACGCTACCGTAACGGATAGATGGTTTTATTTCCCAATTGTAGGGTTACTTGGAGTTATTGGATTAGGAACGCAAACGTTATTAGAATATAGGAAAATTCCAAATTCGCTAATTTTAGCTCTTGGATTTAGTGTTATTTTACTTTTGTCATTTCGTACAATCATAAGAAATTCTAATTGGAGTGATCCAATTTTACTCTACACTCATGATCTTGCTTTAATGCCCCCTAATTCTCTTTTAGAGGGTGCACTAGCAGCAGAATATCAATCACAAAATAATCTTCCTGCTGCACTGATCCATGCTCAAAAAGCAGAACAAATTTACCCAACGTACTTAAATCTTACTTTGCTTGGAACTCTAAGTGCAAAAAATGGAAATATAAAAAAAGCAGAAGAGTACTATATAAAAGCAACACAAATGAGCGATTATTATCTTGCATATGAAAATTTATCTTTTTTGTCTGCGTATTATGATCCTGCTGACGTGGCTAAAAAGATAATTGTTAATGCCATTAAAAAATTTCCTAGTGATTCTAATTTGTATATATATTTGGCGGTGGCTGCTTACCGTTATGGAGATGTAAAGGATGCGAAAATTATTGTTAGTCAGGCATGTAAAATTTCTTACAATACGATATGTGTGTATGTAACCAACCAAATTGAAAATAATAAACCAATAAACTTGACCCTTTGATTATTCATTTTTATGAAGCATCGCAATCTCAAATTAAAATGTTTTTGTCTCTTGACAAGTTAATAAACTTTAGATATGAATTAATTAGAAATAAATAATAAATTGTGAAATCAAATATTTCTAAAACTTTCCTCTATATTTGTTCACTGGTTGTTTTACTTTTAATTTCTTCCGTATTACCTGTATTTGCTGACAATGAGCCTGTAACGGTTGGTTATTATGACGCATCTAATATACAAGTTACGTTTTCTCCACCGCCTGACCAACTCACTGGTGGCTGCGGCAACTTTGCTGCCTTAGTAAGAATACATACAGGAATTTATCCAAATGATTCAGGGTATAATTTTTTTGGGGTAAATAATATTTCTCAAAATGAAGGTAGTTGCACAATGACTATAAGTGGTAACAATAGCGGTATTTTACCATCTGATCCACTTTGGTTAGGTTATGGAAACAACCAAATCTACCATACCGCCACATTTAATGAAAACAATGATTTTGTTTTACCAACAGCAACTCCTACACCAACCCCAACCAATATTCCTACACCAACCCCAACGCCAGCAGTTCAAATTGTAGTCAATCCATATACTGCCAACGTAACGGTTGGTTTACCATATACTGTTGATGTTAAAGTCAATAGCGGAGGACTTGCATTCAACGCAGCCCAGGCAACAGTTACTGTTTCTTCAAACCTGACTGTAACTGGAATAAAGTCTCCTAGTTCTAATTCTTGTAACTTTGATTTTACCCAAGCGCCCACAACCAGCAATCCATCATTCGCAGGTGGAATTTATGGAATATCCTCAACTGGATGCACAGCGTATACTATGGTTTTAACTCCAACTTCATCTGGGACTGGTACGATTACGTTTACAAATGTCTCTATTAAATCATATTCAGACAGCTCAGAAATTCTTACTGGTGTTCAGAATGGTTCATTTACAATAAATGCAATTCCAACGCCAACGGGTACTGCCTTACAAACAATAGATGATAGCCTCCTGGGAACCGGGCAAAACCAGTGGAATTATAACGGAAGCGGTTGGGGACATTGCACAAGTTGTGACGAAACAAACCCAACTGTTTCATTTTACAATTCATCTCAATCTTGGGACAATGTTGCAAATGATTATGTTACCATTCAATTTACAGGTGTCCAATTTAGACTATATGGAGCAACAGACCCAAGGGATGGAATAGGGGCGATATCAATAGACAGCGGTGCTGAAACAAATGTTGATTTCTACTCTGTTATCAGAACAGGTAATGTGCTTTTATGGACAAGCCCAATCCTTTCCAATAGTACACACACATTAAAACTTCGTGTTACTGGAACACACGATTCAAATGCAACTGATAATTATATAGTCCTTGATCGTGGAGATATTCTTTCAGCAATTACACTTTCAAACTTATCAGTTGATACATATCCAACAGATACGTATAATTCAGCCCTAACAATTACTGGTATAAAAGACTCTACTATAACAACAGTTTATATAAATGGATCGAATTCTAACGTTACTTATCCCACAAATACAACATGGCAAGCACAAATTTCAATATCTCAACTTGGAAGCAATAATTATATAATTTATGGAACGGATTTAGGGAATAACCAAACAGCCTCATTGAGCATCAATATTGACAAGCACACGTTAGGAGATATAAATGGAGATGGAGCAGTAGATTTAATTGATGCTTCTCTTTTTGCAGTTGATTTTGGAAAGACAAGTAATCTTACTTATCCACTTTCCGATATGAATGGGGATGGTAAAGCCGATTTAACAGATCTTTCAATTTTAGCAAAACTTGAACAATAAAAGTCTTCTAGTATCTTCTGCTCAAAGAGGTATGTTATAAGAAACTTATGGGAAAAATTTATAAGGTCACAGCACTAATATTTTTTATTCTTTGTTTGATATTTTTTACAAGCCAAAATTCCCTTGCTGCAAACACAACCATGATATTTTCTCCATCTACTGGGACTTATGATAAAGCTTTCTCTGTGAGTTTAGTCATAAATGGTAACGGTGATAAGTTTAATGCTGTGCAAGCAACTGTTAGTTTGTCAAATAATCTTGCAATCCAAGACTTAACTTATGGCGACTGTAATTTTTCCTTTTTAAAAACCCCATCTATTCAAAATCCTACATTTGAAGGAATAATTCCTGGCAGTTATTCAACTAAATGCGCAGTCTTTACCATGACTCTAATTCCAATTGCTAAGGGAACTGGATCAATAAACATATCAAAAGCAACGGTTAGACGATACGGTGATGCTGCAGAAGTCCTTTCCTTAACACAAAATGGATCATATACACTTTCCGCTGCTATATCAGCACCAACGAGTATGCAACTTAAGAATACATCCAAAACTGATCTTTACACGCTTTATTTTAAAGTATCATCGTCAAATCTAACTCCAGTGTCAAAAGCAAGCGTAATTCTTAATCAAATATCTTCAAAAAGTCAAACTCAAGGGACAACAGGTAATTCGGGAGTGGCTCATTTTTCGAACCTAGTCCAAGGTTTATACGATGTTGTTATTAAAGAAGATGTAAACAAGGTTGGGGAAGAGGTAATTAACGTTACTGGTTCAAACAATGTCCTTTCATTAGGAATAAACCTAACAACTCAAAAAAGTAATCCTCTAATGAGGAAGCCCTCATTATTAAATTCAATTAGCTCAAACCCGCTTTTTATTATAGGGATATTGATAATTGGTATTATATTAGGCGTAGTTGTTGCTGTTGTCGTTTTAAAATTATTGGGGAAAAAAGGGGATAAATTATTGAATCTGTAGTCTTTTAATTTCCACCCATCTTTGTCTTAATTCTCCAATATAACGCATATCCTAAAACGTCAAGATAGGTCCAAAGTCTATACTCATAAAGATTCTAGGTAGGGGAGAATTTTAGAAGTGTTATAATGCATTTATACATGACGAAAAATCCTTTTATTAACGCGGCAGCAGCAACTTTCTACATTACAGCTATTGTTTCATTTATGTTTTATGGACTCGCGCGCAGTCATCCTGATAATTCAGTTTTTACTCCGATTGCATTTATTTCGCTCTTTACTCTCTCTGCCGCTGTTATGGGTTACGTATTTTTATACCAGCCTTTCATGCTTTTCCTGGATGGACACAAGAAAAATGGAGTAAATCTTTTTTTGCAAACGGTTGCTGTTTTTGCAGGAATTACAGCCGTTGTTTTAGTCCTAATTTTTTCTGGAATTATCAAGTAGTTCTGGAAAATAGATCTAGCTCGGGTTTATTGGGTAGAAAAAGTTATTCTGAATGTCTAAATCTTTAGGTATTTGTTTATGGTTAAAATTCCTGTGATACAATATATTTGTGAAAATAAAGATAACAAGTGTGTTTGTGAACAATCAAGATAAAGCACTAAAGTTTTATACTGATATTTTAGGTTTTGTTAAAACAAGTTTGTATTTGAATGGTAGTATACATCAAGAGATTTTTAACAGAAAAGAGGTTTATTTTAACGTAAAAATATTAATCGATTAAGA
>JANWKV010000041.1 GCA_025451195.1 Candidatus Microgenomates bacterium
CCTACGGGTGGCAGCAACTGGGAATATTGCGCAATGGACGAAAGTCTGACGCAGCGACGCCGCGTGGAGGAAGAAGGCTCTCGGGTTGTAAACTCCTTTTGATAGTCCCTTCACGGACTATAGAATAAGCCCCTACTAACTACGTGCCAGAAGTCTCGGTAATACGTAGGGTGCAAGCGTTATCCGGATTCATTGGGCGTAAAGTGTGCGCAGGCGTCCCGATGTGTTGTGTCTTAAATACCAAAGCTTACCTTTGGAATTGGACACAAAACTATCGGGATTGAGGTTTGACAGGGGTGCTAGAACAGTTAGTGTAGCAGTGAAATGCGTTGATATTAACTGGAATACCAAAAGCGAAGGCAGGCACCTGGGTTTTACCTGACGCTCATGCACGAAAGCCAGGGGAGCGAAACAGATTAGATACCTGTGTAGTCCTGGCCGTAAACGATGTCCGCTAGCTCTCACACACGTGGGGGTGTAAGCTAACGCGTTAAGCGGACCGCCTGGGGAGTACGGCCGCAAGGCTAAAACTCAAAGGAATTGACGGGGACCCGCACAACCTGTGGAGCGTGTGGTTCAATTCGAGACGAAACGAAGGACCTCACCAGGGTTTGACATGCAATCGTTTATTTTCCTGGAAACAGGAAGAAATCCGCAAGGATGATTGCACAGGTGCTGCATGGCTGTCGTCAGCTCGTGCCGTGAGGTGTTCCCTTAAGTGGGGAAACGAGCGCAACCCCCATCCAATGTTAAATTATTCATTGGAAACTGACGCTATTTAAGTAGCGAAGGAAGGAGGGGAAGACGTCAAGTCAGCACGGCCCTTATACCCTGGGCCACACACACACTACAATGGCGAAAAACAATGAGCAGCAAGCCGGCAACGGCAAGCGAATCTCAGAAATTTCGCCTCAGTTCAGATTGGAGTCTGAAACCCGACTCCATGAAGCCGGAATAGGTAGTAATCGCGGATCAGCATGCCGCGGTGAATACGTTCTCGGGTCTTGTACACACCGCCCGTCAAGGCAGCAAAGTCGGTAGCTATCGAACTACCCCGCCAAGCGCAGAAATTATTTTCCGCTTTTGGCGGGGTAGGAGATAGAGATTGGCGATGAAGCTTAAGTCGTAACAAGGTATCCTTAGCCGAAGCTGAGGATGGATCACCTCCTTTCTAAAAAAAGAGAGAAGGTACGGCACGTTACAGTCCCCCTAAAGAGGATATGTAACTAAGTACACACCTGCGTATTATAGGCACGCATCAACAGCCTAAACTGTTGAAAAGTTCTATTTCGGTCGCCTTAGGCGACCACATCCTACCACTTCTTGGCGATCAAGAAGAGCTGTAAACAAATAACACCCGACTCCTAAAGGAAGGGTGTTTTTTTGTGCAAAAATGGAAAAGCGGTCCGCATATTCTACGAATATTTGATAGAATAAAGAGGTGAAAATTGCTTTTTTTACAGACAGTTACCACCCTGACCTTAACGGTGTTGTGATTTCTATAGACGAATATGCAAATATGCTGAGAAAAAAGGGCCATATAGTGTATATAGTTGCCGCTAAAGTACAAGGATATAAGGAAAAAGATCCGTATGTTTTACGTTTCCCATCATTTACCCTTCTTCATTCAGACCCAAATGTTATGATTCCACTACCACTTCCGCCTAAGCAGTTAATTGCTATTTTGAAACTTGATATAGATATAATTCATGCTCATGGCAACGGATTTTTTTCACTATTAGGGCATGAAGTGGCAAGAATGAAAAAGATTCCCTTTGTCATGACCTTTCATAACTTACATACGGAATATACCCACTATTTTTTTAAAGGTAGGGTCATTAAGCCTGGAATGATGGCAGCTTTCCTTAGAATATTTGCAAACATGTGTGATGGAGTACTTACTCCATCTGAAAAAATGAGACAAAGTCTTATAACGTTTGGGGTAAATAAAAAAATTACGGTGTTACCAAACTTTGTAAATCTCGCAAATTTTACAGAACAAAAAAAAGGGTTTTTACATAAAAAACTTAAGCTCTCTCAAGATATACCTTTATTACTTTCTGTTGGGCGGCTTGGGAAAGAAAAAAATTTCCCTTTTTTACTCAATGCGTTTAAAGATTTGACAATTAGCAATAACAACGCCCATTTAGTAATTGTAGGCGGAGGAGTAGATAAAGAAAAATTGTTAAATTTAACAAAGTCTTTGGGTTTGAGAGAAAGAGTTTATTTTACAGGTAAAATACAAATTAAATTTATGCCACTAGTATATGCAGATGCTTCAATTTTTGTCTTCGCATCAACAACTGAGGTTCATCCATTGGTAGTTTTGGAAGCTGTTGCATCTGGCTTGCCAATTGTCGCAGTTGAGGATTTAGCCTTTAAAGATGTTGTCATAAATGATGTAAATGGTTTTATGGTGCCGCTTGATACTCAAGTTTTTTCATCAAAGATGAAAAAAATTCTGGAAGATATAAATTTGCAAAAAAGATTTAGGGACGGCTCAAAAAAAATAATAAAAGAAGGAAAAGAATCGGAAGAGCTGACTGATGAGCTTATTTCATTTTATAATAAAATTACACAGGGTTTTTCTTATAAAAAACCAACTAGACCTTTAGTAGGTGATGAATTTGTTAAGAACTTCAGGAAAAGAATTAACCAAATTAACAAAATTATTGGAATTGACGAAAAATACTTTAAAAATATATTCCACGATACTGTTGTTGCGGTCAAAAAATTGAGGGATAGTTTTTAATTATAAATCTACGTGGTGACCGAATTGATAGCTAAATACAGGTTTTCTGACTTTTCCAACAAACATAGTATATAGTTCAATAACAACGTATTTTATAGAAGTTCTTAAATTACCTTCTTCAGAAAACCGTCTGACAGAAATTGGAATTTTTTGAGACAACAAAAAATTAAATTTTGATCCCAATTTTTGTGCCCTTTGAACATAGTCGGCATCTTCTCCAATATAGATACTTTCATCAAATCCATGAATTTTCTCATGCACTTTTTTCTTGACGAATATACAAAATCCGCAAACTCTGGGATGGATATTTTTCATTACATAATGATATGAGTTCATAAAATTTATTTCGAACTGAATTCTCTTTTCTTTCGTAACTGGTTTTGCATAGCAGGAAGCAATATCAAGCTTTTCCCTAAAAAATTCTTGAGATGTTTTTTCAAGAAAGTCTGTTGGTAATATAACGTCTGCATCCAGAAAAAGAAGAAGCTCTTGGGTTGCTATCTTTGCTCCTTCGTTTCTTCCTTTTGCGGGAGACCCACCATTTGTAATTCTGCATCCAAAGGATATGGCAATTTTTCTTGTGCTATCAGTTGATTTTGCGTCTGCAACAATAACCTCTTTTGGTAAAAGCGTTTGCCTTGAAATTGATGTAAGAAGGCGGGGAAGGGATTTTTCCTCATTTAATGTTGGAATAACAATGCTTACAGGAAGGTACATATAAGTAGTATATTGGGTAAAAAATCAAATGTCAAAAGTATTTTAGCTTTAAAACTCGCCCTCATTTTGGTATACTTTCCCTACTCTTAAGTCTTTGGCGCGGTGGTGAAGGGGTTAACATAGCTGTTTGTCCCAGCACTTTCTTGTCAATTTTGGTAAAATTGGCTTAGAAGAAGTGTGGGATCCCCGTAATTGCTAAGCGTCATGGCGCGTTGGCGAAGTGGTAACGCAGGAGTTTGCAAAACTTCCATGCAGCGGTTCGAACCCGCTACGCGCCTCCGATACGCTTGCAATTATTGGGACAGAACAGTCATTCGCCGGTTCGAGTCCGAGCCGCGCCTCAAACAAAAACAAATAGCTTTAAATAAGGCAGACATTTTGATATACTTATATAGTCATTTGAGGGTAGAAATACTCGGTTTTGTTGTTTTATGGCAAGAAATAGGGAAAAAGAAGTAAGTATAGATGAAGCCAAGGACAGTTTAATAATAAACGGGGGCTATAGTGAATCTCAACAGGCACTGGATATAGAATCAAAAAGCGGAGACCTTTCTTACCAAAAAAGAAGCAGGGGAATGCAAGATGTTAAAGATTCAGCAAAGACATTAGATGCTTATAGAGACGTTACTAGAGAGTTAGACAAATTGGTAGAAAGTTACATAACGCTTTTGGAAAAAGATTTACACCAAGCACAAAAAATGCTTTCAGATATAGAAAAAATGAGACAGCAACAGAAAAATTTATTAGATAAACTATTTGGTTCAGCTAAATAAAAAAGGGCAGCTAGTTCACCGGTAGAACGCTTCACTGATAATGAAGAAGTACATGGTCCGATTCCATGGCTGCCCACAAATAAAATATAGAATAATAGGCGCGGCTTTACTAATGTAGAGGCGCGTTGTTTTATGAAAGAAGGAGAGTTTAAAAGTCTAAAAAACAAAATATTCGAATTCCTTGAACATCCAAATAATTTTTGGGCTTACGTCTCACAGGCATTTATAATGTCTTTAATTCTTCTTTCGGTTTTCCTTGTTTGGGTCGATTTTTTTGATAAACCGCTTTTTCTTCAATACGAGCAGGATATCCGCACAGCAAACATATTTATTCTTATTGTTTTTACAATAGAATATCTTCTAAGATTCTTTACGGCACCTAAAAAACTCAAATTTGCTTTAAAACCATTCAGCATTATTGATTTTATTGCCATAGCTCCGAATTATCTAGAGTTTATATTACCGTTTTTTGTAGAAACCACGGAGTTTAGGGTTTTTAGGCTTTTAAGGTTATTGCGGTTTAGCAGGTCATTTAGGCTTTTAATGCTTTTCAGGTATAAGTCGGCATTTAGTAAAGTTTTTAGATACAAAGGAACAATCCTTGAAGCAATAACACCGGTTATTGTTTTGCTCGGAATTATAAAATCAGTGATATGGCTTTTAGAGTCTCGGGGGCTTTGGGTTCATGCGGACCTTAACGAGCTTTTTGGTATTATCGGTTTAACTCTTAGTATCATTTTGGCGGAAAAGATTGAGATGACTCACACAAAGTTTTTGCAAGTTGAGAATGCATCTGTTGATTTGTATGCTACCCTTACAACTTTTTTACATCTTATCGACAGATTAACTCCCGGAAAAGGGAAGACTCTTATTAAAGAGTGGACGAAAGATTTTCTTAGATTACTGCATGATCCAAAAGCTGACAATACTTTAATAAATAAAAGTAATGAAAAATTATATAAGGAAGTTGCCAGAATTGAGCCTAAAGCTGCGGATGTCCACAATTATTATTTAAAACTTTTAGAAGATTCATATTTTTGCCTTTCTAAAAAGGAACATCTAACTCCACGAGCTTATGATACGCTCTTACATCAATCAACTCTTTTATACCTTGTGCTTATTGCCCTGTTTGTTCCCGGGGTAATAGGACTTATTACTGTTCTGGTAGCCGGATATGTTTTATACGGAATGTATTACCTTACCCAAGATATGGATACTATTATTGGAGGAGAGTACAACCTTATTAATATCCGCACAACCCAACTTGAGCATTTGGCAGGAAATTAAATTTTGCGAAATACCTAGGTAATTGATATAATCCTTTTATGCCAGAAGCACCTCACGGAGGAAGGATTAATATGCCGCCACCTATGGATATGCCACCAACCAGAGAAAGCATAACTGCATTTGTAAGAAATAATATTGTTGATGCAAAATATAATCGTCTAGTTTGTGGAGACGGACGATATAGGCCAGATCAAAGTATGGGAGCATTGCACATGTTTGGTGGAGATATGGGAGCGCTGGCAGCATTTTGGAGGGCAGGTAAAAAAGCAGATCCTCCACATTTCAATTCAATTACAGATATTGAGAGATGTGTTGTTGAGTATCAAGACGCAAAGGTAAAAGCTCTAAGCGATTTTGGAGTACCAGAAACAGAAGCCAGACGACTATATCTACATACCGACGGACATGGAGATGAAGCAAATGGAAAATATGGATGTGGGCATATGACTCATTTATCTGGCGGAGTGCTAGCAGACAAAGATTATTATGATACTGATGATGCAGAAATGAGAGCACTTTTTCAATATGTCACTACCTCAGGTAAGGTAGATCATGAAAAAACTTTACTCAACGGGAGTCATGCAGAAAGATCCGTAATATACGTTCATGGGGAAAGCGGTTCTAAAGAAATGCCTAAGTTCACACTTAATTCTACAGACACTAAAGGATCTGGAGAGATGCATTTTGTTGTAGATTACGATCGGACAATGGGTTATCTTAATAGATTGTCTACAGCTCTGCATATTAAAGGAATAACAGCAGAAGCATTGCAACAGTCATACCAAAAACACGAACTAACTACAGCTAGAAAACTAGCATCGGGATACCAAGTTGTTGATGTGTACATTACTGATAGAAACAATTTCGAAGTTGTATTTGATGAAACCCAAAAAATCCCTTCATTATAAAATTTATCTTGCAAAAATTGTTTCTTTTAAAATGTACATATGATTGTAATCCCGATTAAAACCCACAAAATTACAACGGAAGATAAAGACATTTTTATTATTTTAGATAAATATCTCCCAAAGCTAAAAGAAAAATCGGTTATTGCTGTTACTTCTAAAATTATCTCATTTGCACAAGGCCAGGCTGTTCAAACAAATTCTATTGAAAAAGAAAAGCTTATTGAGAAAGAAGCTGATCTTCTTTTACCTAGATCAAGCAGTAAATACGATGTACAGTTCACAATAAAAAACAATATTTTAACTGCAAACGCGGGAATAGATGAGTCAAATGCTAACGGTCAATATATTCTTTGGCCGAAGGATGTTCAAGAAGTTGTAAACGAAATCCGTGAATATCTTACCAAAAAATTCAATATAAAATTTTTGGGAGTAATTATTACAGACAGTAAGGCAACACCTTTAAGATGGGGTGTAACAGGAATGTCTTTGGCACATAGCGGCTTTAATGCTTTAAAAGATTATATTGGTGAAAAAGATCTATTCGGCAGGGAATTCCGTTTTGAAAAATTAAACATTGCAGATTCTTTGGCGGCCTCAGCAGTTTTAGAAATGGGGGAAGGATCTGAAAAAACACCAATCGCAATCATAGAGAATTTGCCTCAAATAGAGTTTCAGGATAGAAATCCCACAGAAGAAGAATTAAATTCTTTAAAAATAGAACTGGAAAATGATTTATACGAGCCTCTTTTAAAAAGCGTTAAATGGGAAAAAGGAGAAGGTAAATAACCTATTGAGTGGGCGCAACACTTGTACTTGTTGGAGAAATAACACTAGTTGGTTGGGGAAGCGGTATTGTTATATCCGTACTGCTTTTTAAAACAGACGGATTAACTCCTGCTCCTGCAATAAGAGTTTTTGGTAAGAAGGAAAGTGTTGTGCTGGACGCTGTTGCGGATGGGAGGAATTCTAAAGAGATTGTTGCAACAATACCTGTTCCGTTTATTCCTTTATCGCTTGGACCAACTCCAATTGCATAAGAAATTCTTCCTGTTGTATTATTCACATCTTTTGTTAATTGTACAGAATTTGGTATAAATGGCCCCGGTGCAATATCGTCAACCATAATTGTTTCCGGGTCAAATCCCAATTCCAATTGGACCGCGTTAACAGTATTTGCATTTGTTGTAAGCATAACATTGTAGGTTAATGTTTTTGCATTTTTTTGAGGTTGTGGAGACAGTACTGCTCCTTCGGTTCCTTCCTGGGTTGCCGGCTCAAATGACAAAACGGATTGAGCATATGGGGTTGGCGTAGGTAGTACTGTAACAGCAGGAGCTTTTTGCATTTTTGCTGCAGGTTTTAATGCAAGGTAAAGGAAAAAGCTTGCAATACCACCTAAAATAACGATGAGAATTAATGTTGCTTTTGAAAAATGCCATCCGCCCTTTTTATGTTCTGCCATCATTTCTTGTTGAGGGGGCGGTGGAGGAGTTTGGCTTGGCGGCGGTTGTATAGGTTGTTGTGCCGCAACAGGCGCAGGAGTTTGACCAGTCATAGGTGCAGATGGTGCCGGAGGTGTTGTTGGTTGAATTGGAGGTTGTTGAGCAGCATCGGTCATATTATATATGGTAAAAACTTATGAAGGAATTGTCAATGGTCTTTTCCACCATTTTGAGTTATTCCACCAACTCCTGTGTGTCCATAGTTTTTAAGGAGAATTGTATAGTCAACTCCATCAACACCGTTGTAGTCATTTATGTCTGCAATATTATAGTCATGTCCGTCTGAAAGATGATGATTTAAACAATTACCACTTGTGATATTTGGTCCAAAACAATCTTTTAGCGCATTGTAATCAAGAATATCTACACTGTTGTATGAACAATTTGAAGAGTCTGTTCCTGTACAGTCTGTTATTATATCTCCCATGTGAAGAAGAGGAGGTTGAGTAGGTAGGTCCTGATTATTGCTATTGCCGTCAATATTCACAAGTATATTATTCTGTCCACCGACAATTGGAATTAAGCCATTACCAACTTCTTCAACCAAAGATCCCTCGGTTGCTTTTACCAATATATAATAGTTTCCACTAATAACCCCTTTCATGGGGAAGTTTTTATTACGGAAGAATCCATAATCCTGACTATTGGTATCGCTTGACTGCAGTTGTACTGTAGCAGCAGGGAGTACATATGTTGGTTTGGTTTTACTAAAATCCACTCCGTTTGGATCATCCTTGTACAGGAACATAACAATATGGCGACTGGTATGATTTTGTCCCCCAGGTAAAGGAGTATTATCCTTATCTATGCCCTCATAATGAACAGTTAGATCGCCTGTTGTAAAGATTGGGGTAGGGGTGGGGGTGATAGTAGGAGTAGCGGTTGGACCAGATGGTGTTGGAGAAGGGGTAGAGGTAGGGGTATTTATAGGAGTTGGGGAAGACGTAGGCGTAGGAGGAATACAAAAATTACTTGGTAAACTTGCATATGTAATTTGGTCGCCATTAGCAGAAGTATCAAGGGGGCTAACTCCGACGTTACCAGTCATATTTGTTCCGTAAACTGTTGTAGAGCTATTACTATAATTTGTACAACCATTATTGTAATTTGTTTTGTGTGATCCTCCAGAATCATTCCAATAGATTGTATAAATACAAAATACGCAATTGCTTCCATCCCAAGTGACTTTAGTCGAATTGATTCCCCCATTATTGCAGGAAGGACTTAATCTAACATTTTGTGGGTAACATGCGGCTAAAGCATTAGTTGTAATGCAAAAGAGAAAAAAAAATCCAATAAATAGAAATGATAGTTTTAAAATATTTTTTCTTAATATATTTTCCATATTATTAATCTAGCATAAATAAATGAGCTTATGATGTCAAAAGTTAATCAATAGTCTTTTCCACTATTTTGTGTTATTTCTCCTACACTTGGTTGGTTATTTATATCTGTGCAAGAGACATAATTCGCTGCTTCTGCATTGCTACTTATTACTAAAAAAATAAATAATAAAATTAATCCAGAAAATAAAATTTCCCCCACTTATTCATAGTAAATAAGATTGTCAAAAGAGTCAATGTTCCTACTTTTAAAAAAGCATCCTTCATGTTACACTCTTGGCAATGGTATTATCAGATGTTGATATAAAAAAAGCAATTGAAACAGGCAGGATAAAAATCGATCCTACACCGGATTTTTCAACTCAACTTGGAAGTTGTTCAATTGACCTAAAATTAGGCGATACATTCAGAATTTTTGACTACAGCAAAAATGCATATCTTGATCCTCAAAAAAAAGATTACAGTAATGAAATAACAAAAGTAGTTGAGGTAAAAAAAGGACAAAATTTTATAATGCAGCCGGGTGAATTTGTTTTGGCAGTTACCCTAGAAAGGGTTGTCATTCCAACTGATTTAATGGGAAGACTGGAAGGAAGAAGTTCGCTTGGGCGGCTGGGTCTTGTTGTCCATTCAACTGCTTCTATTTTTGACCCGGGTTGGGATGGAAAACCCGTCTTGGAACTCGGTAATTTAGGGCGGATGGCAATTTCTTTAACCCCGGGAATGCGTATCTGCGCAATGACATTCGAACAACTTAGCAGTCCGGCAAAAACACCTTATATAAAAAAGAAAAACGCAAAATATGTTTTCCAAAACGGTCCGGAAGAAAGCAGAATACACCAGGAAAAATAATCCAATAATCCAATAAACCAATAAATAAATAACCCAATCAATAATCCAATTAAAAATTAGCAACTGATGCATTTAGCATTTTCATTGATTTGTCAATGACTTATTGATAGTATTAGGTTATTATAACAATGAAATATAATATTAACTTTGATTTGGAATTAGTTCAGAATCAATTTCAGGGTAAATACTACGCACTTGAAGGCATTGATGGGTCAGGTAAATCAACGCAAGTTGAAAAATTGGCTAAGTTTTTCCAAAAAGAAAATAAGAAAGTTTTACTTACCAAAGAACCAACAGAGGGAGAAATCGGTCAACTTATAAAAAGAGTAGTAACCAAAGAAATAAAATTACCTGCCACGGCTTTGCAATATTTATTTTCCGCAGATAGAGCAGTCCATTTGCAAGATGTTGTAATACCCGCATTAAAAGAAGGAAAGATAGTAATATCCGACAGATCGCTTTGGTCTGCAGTTGCGTACGGGATTACAGATTTAAATTTGCAGGAAAACGAAAAGGAAAGACTTTTAATTGCTTATAATGTTTTGGCTATGTATGGAGGGTATTTGGTGCCGGATAAAACTTTTGTAATAGATGTACCATTTAAAATTGCTATGGAACGGGTTAAAGAGAGAAAAAAAGAAATAACGATTTATGAAAACGAAGATAAGCTATCCAAAGTCCAGAAAGAATACGAATGGATGACTCAAAAGTTTAACGAGATTTTAGTAATTGTAGACGGAACACAAAGCATAGAAAATGTCTTTTCCCAAATTACATCAAATCTGTAGCTAAATATGCTTTCTCCCAAAAACATAAGTATTTTAGCGTTTATCATTTCAGGAATTTCACTAATTGCCCTGGGGATAAATATCGGCTGGATTTTTTTTACCGTTGGTTTTGTAGCTTTGCTATTCGTAAAAAAAAAGATAGCAAAAGAACTTTCTCTTTTAGCCATACCAATTGCAATTTTGGGTTTTACTCCAATTAGCACAAGCATTGATTACATTCATTTTCTTCAATTGGCAATTACGGTTGTTCCGGCATTATATATTCCATATATTTTGTCGCGGTTTGTTTATAAAGATTACCTTGTAAGGTTTAATTTTGGAACATCTTCCTGGTGGCGAAAGCGTAAATTTTTTTATTTAATACTAAGCGCAATAGTTGCTTATATATTTTTCCCTTTATATTTTTCTCTTACACGGGTTTATCTTAATTGGCCTGTGGAGCAAAGTGTCAGTGGGTTAGTTCGCCTTTTTATCGGATTAAACCTTTTAGGCATGTGGGATGAATTGTTTTTTATCAGTACTGTTTTTGGAGTTTTGCGAAGGGTTATCCCTTTTTGGTATGCAAATATTGCCCAAGCAATTCTATTGTCCTCATTTTTATACAGAATCGGGTTTAAGGAGTGGGGTTTTATCGCAACGCTTTTTTTCGGCCTTATGCAAGGGTACGTGTACAAAAAAACAAATTCACTTTTGTATGTTATTGTTATACATTTAATTTTTGATCTTTTCTTGTACTTTGCGTTAATTCATGCCTATTATCCCAAATGGTTTTCAATTTTTTTCTTTTGATTCTTGCGGAAGAGAGCAAAATTTTGGTAATGTAGTAAAGTCATACCGCTCGGGGTATAACTATATTTATTTAATCTTAAGGAATATATGATTTTAGGTCCAAAGCAATTATTACAACTGGTTAAAAAAATTAAACTAGTAGAAAATCTTTCGGAAAGAGAATTAACAAATCCGGAAGGAGCAGGTTTTGACCTTCGTCTTGGGGAAGTTTACAAAATAACAGGAGACGCTTTTTTAGGAGAAACAGAGCGTAAAACACCGGATATTACTTTATATAAAAAATATGGAAGAGACAAAAATATTAAAATTAAACCCGGCGATTTTTTCCTTGTTAAAACCATGGAAAAGATTAATCTTCCAGTTACATTATCAGCGGTAATTTTACCTCGAACTACAACTTTTAGAAGCGGTCTTTTTTTGCGCACTGGTCCCATTCAGCCAGGTTACAGCGGAGAATTAACATTTGGCTTAAAAAATGAGGGACCGGCTAGCGTAGAAATAGAAATGGGAGCGCGCATTGTTCATCTCCTATTTCACGAAATAAAAGGAGAGGGAAGTAAATACCGCGGCCAGTGGCAGGGTGGAAGAGTTTCTGCAACAAAAAAAGAAGTACAAGTGTAGTAATAATCCAATAATCCAATAATCCAATAATCCAATAATCCAATAATCCAATAATCCAATAATCCAATAATCCAATAATCCAATAATCCAATAATCCAATAATAAAATACTTACCTGAATAATCAATTTCTTTATGACAAAACGTTTGAAAATTGTAACATTGGATATTGTTTTCCGAGTTGCTTGGGATTGATCTAAAATTGAGGATTGTAAATTGAATGTTAATTGGTTTGCGCAAAATTCAGATTCAACGTTCTACCACTGCATGGATTTTTAAGAGTCCAAATGCCAATCCAGTCTGTTCCGTTTGAGAGATGAATTTCTGTCATTTTGTCCAGGTATTTATTTAAGTTGGTTAAATATTCGCCTCTGCTTACAAAAAGAATTGTTCTGTCAGATTTCAAACAGTCGGCATTATCAAGATCGTTTTCCATAAATCTTCCGTCGAGATAAGTTATTGGGATTTTTTTATTGTTATCATAATACGTGCGAAGCGCGCTTTCGGGATTACCCGTATTATCAGCGGTTGTAATAATTATTTTATGATATTTTGCGACTGTTTCTATAAAATCCATAACTTTAGCAATTTCCTGCCCCGATGTATAACCGGATACGTACTCTGTTTGAGAATATCCGGAAAAATTTTTCATGAGTAAAATATACTGATTTGGGTTAATAACCAGATAAAAAGACATAACAGCGGGAATTATTAAAGTGAATATAATTTGAACTACTCCAATTTTCTTATATATGCTGAAAAAATAAATCAGAAATACGCTTGCAAATATGCATGCAAGCGGAAGGTAGGGAACAAGGGGACGTTGTACAGGGCCCCTGTCCAGAAGAACAGTCAGAAAAATTGGCACAATGAAAAATAAAATAAGTGTTATGTGGGTAAAAGCTTTTTCCCTTAGACTGCTTTTCACATTTTTCAATAGAACTATTATTCCCAATATGCTTGATATAAAAATAGTTGGAGATAAAAAAAAGAACATAATTTCTATATTGCCGTGCATTGTATGTAACCATGTCGAAAACGGAAAGTGTAAAAGTTCCGTCAGCGTAAATACGTAACGGTCGTTTGTATTAAGAGTTGACCAAAAAGCAGGTTGAATAAAAAGTAGAAATGTTACAGCAAAAAATAAAATAAAAAACCAGACAACAGAGTACCATTTTTTTTTAAATAATAGCGTAAGAAGCAAATAAGGTAAAAACAAAGATGCAGAAGATTTGATAAAAAATCCTATGCCAAGAAGAATTCCAAGTAAGCTACCTAGATTACGCAATGATGAAATTTGTTCCGATTTAACAGCTTTAATTAACAGATATCCAGCCCACACCCCAATAGTTGAGAGTGAACTTTCCATTAGTGCCTGGCGGTCATAAAAAACAAAAATAGGACAAACTATATAAAGCAGTGCGGTAAGTACCGCAATTTTTTGTACGTTATCTTTTTTATCCCATACAAACAAAACAATTTTATATAAACCAAGCATGGTAAAAAATCCGGTGAAAACGCTTACCATTCTTCCCGCAAAGAGAGGATCGGGCAATATAGATTCTAAAATTCCGTAAATCCACATTAAAAACGGCTGCTTGCTGTCAAAAAGTGAGAAAAATAAAAGTCCGGGAACATGTATTTCACGGTATCCCCAGTCCAGATAAATCGCTTCGTCATTAAATATAGGGAGTTTTGTAAGATAAATAATCCTAAACAGAAAATAAAAAAGAGAAAGTAAAATAAAAGGTTTATGAGACTTAATAAAATCCCATACTTTTATGAGATTAACCGTCATATCTTTTTAACTATAACAGAAAAAAACAGAATAATTTGAAGTATGTAATAGTTACAAAAATGAAATTGCTAATTAAATGAATATATATTAGAATCCTCAATAATGGTTAAGCTTCTTAAAAAGACAACATTCAAAGAGTTTTTCAAAGTTAACGAATACGTTGCTCATACAACCCCAATGCGTACTCATTATCACTCAAAAAATCCTCTTGAAAAATGGATTTGGCAAAAGAAAAAAGAGGTTATAAAAAAACTCATTAGTAATACCGGTATAAAAAATATTATTGACCTTGGTTGTGGAGACGGAGGAATGATTGATGCCGTTAAAAAAGACATTGCTTATACAGGGATAGATATTTCTCCGACTCAGGTTTTTGCTGCAAAAGAATACATGAAAAAACAGAGAAAACAGAATGCAAAAATAAAAGAGGGCGATGTTACCTTACTTAAAGAAAAGACCAGCTCATACGACGCGGCTTTGGCATGTGATATTGTCGAACATGTGCTTTCGCCTAAAAAACTTTTTTCAGAAATGAAAAGGATAGTGAAAAAAAACGGATATATATTTTTGAGTATCCCAAACGAATATTTATGGGAATTTTTCCGTGCAGCTCTGTTGCGGTTTCCTCTCAGATCACCTGACCACATTCACGCCATAGAGCAAAAAGATATTGAGGAAAATTTTCCTGTGATTGAAAAAAGAGAATTTTTACCCATCCCAATGTCTTCAAAATTATCGCTGATTCATATTTACGTTATCAGAAACAAAAAATAATTTACCTCATTACCCTCAGGATTTTTATATGATATATATGTTGTATGCTCATCTAACTTAGGTTTGCAAATAGTGTATAATACCCGATTACTTAATTTTGACCTTACCAACTTTTGCAAAATCAAGTATGAGTGGTATATATCGGTAATTATTTAATGAAAAATTATTTTCTGCCTGTTATTATTTCTGCCAATCTTTTATTTTTACTTATTTTTTTTATAACAGGAAAGTACCCGTTTTTTATTATTTTACTCCATTTTGTTTCACTTATATTCTTATTTCTTTATAGCGCAAATGTAAAACAATTGTGGATATTTCTCAAAAAAAATAAAACCGATTTAATTATTACCGCTTTACTTTTTGCAATGGCTTTTATTATTCGGGTTTACAACATAGATGTTGTGACGCCCGGTCTCCAGGGAGACGAGCTTATTCTTCCGAGTCTTGGACTGCAACTTCTTAAATCTTCTTCTTATCTTCCTTATTTTTTCGTCAGCGGCGGGCATGGGACTTTACTTCCATATCTTGCGGGCATAAGCATTACGCTTTTTGGAAAATCCATATTTGCACTTCGTTTTCCCAGCATATTATTTGGGACATTTTCCATTGTCGCGTTTTATATACTTTTGCGATTGATTTTCAAAAAAAGCACGGCGTTTTTAGGCAGTTTACTTTTTGTATTCTCTTATGCACATATTGCACTATCCAGGTTAGCTTTTGAAACGGCTGAGTCAATTTTTTTTCAAATTGTCACGGGAATTTTTCTATATCTGTCTGTCAAGACAAAAGATTTACGTTTTTATATTGGTGTGGGACTTGCTCTGGCAATTGGTAATTATACGTATCTGGATTTCCGGATATTTACAATAATTATTTTTGCAATTTTATTACTTTTAAGTTTAACCGGAAAATTGCCGTTAAGACAAAAGTTATTTCCTTTTTTAATAACAGTAATTGTTTTTATTGCATGCGCGGCACCACTTTTGCATTATTCAATAACACATACGCAAGAGGTTGCGGCAAGGCCAAGCATGATGTCAATATTTAACCAGGGGTTAACTAATTATCAGATTTTACATCATCTTCTTGCAAATATTCAAAAAGTTATCTATGTCTTTATTCCCCCCGGAGATCCAAATGGCAGAGTAAATCCCGGCAATACAAGCATGTTTGATTACATAACAACGGGTTTTTTTCTTGTTGGCTTAGGATTTCTATTCAGAAAACAAAAAGTAATGTTTTTTGTTCTTTTATTTATGTTTTTAATACCTGTTGTTAGTGATATTTTCGCAAAAGAATCTGGTCCTGCAACCGGAGGACCAAATGCTTTTAATGGATTTGGGCATCCAAATACAATGAGAATAGAAGGATTTATACCTTTAGTTTTGTTAGGCGCTTCTTTTGGCGTTGATTTTGTTTATAACAAGTTACAGAGAGTAAATCTTGGTATTTTTATGTACGGTTTAATTGCTTTTTCGGCTTTTATTAATTATTCAAATTATTTTAATCAGCAGCCAAATGGTTATACAGAATCTGTTAACGGTGTTAACGAGCTTTTTGTAACAAATTATATAAACAATAATTTAATGGGAAAAAAAGTTTATATGTCTCCTGATTTAATAAACGGCAATTTTTTACAATTTTTTATTAAAGACAAAAAAAGTCTATTATTATTTAATCCAAACTCCCTTGACCAGGCAATTTCAATAATTGCGACAAGCGATGCCACTTTTATTGACAAATCAACAGATGGTCCTATTTTAAACGGGCTCTATCAATATCGTGGAGACAAACTTTCAGGTTATTCGGCGCAGATACACACATTTGATTCCGTATATTTTGAAGATTTTATCTACATCAAAAATCAAATTGAATAAATTATTTAAACAACAAGATTTTTGAAAAAAGACACTATTGATATGCTTTTTAACTTTTGTTATTGTTAGTGAGTGAAATCCCAACATCCCGAATACCAGTACCTTAATCTGTTGCAAGAAATATTGGACTTTGGTATTAAAAAAGTTGACCGTGGAACAAATGTTGTTTTGTACAGTTTATTTGGCAGGCAAACAAGATACGACTTATCTAAAGGTTTTCCTCTTTTAACCACAAAAAAAGTTTATTGGAAAGGTGTTGTTGCCGAGCTTTACTGGTTTATGGCAGGTCTTACAAATATAAAATATTTGGTTGATGAAAACGTACACATTTGGGACGACTACCCATACAAATATTATTTAAGGGAAATGAAAAAGGAGAAAGTCCAAAAATTAAGTAAAGACGAATTTATACGTCAAATAAAAGAAGATGCAAAATTTGCAAAAAAATGGGGGGAATTACCAAAAATTTATGGAGAAATGTGGAGACATTGGCCAACCCGTTCGACAAGCTCAGGGCAAGCCAGAACTATTGATCAATTGGCTTGGGTACTCAAGGAAATGAAGGAAGACCCTGATGCAAAAAACCTTATTGTTAATTCATGGAATCCGGAGTATTTATATACAATGGCAGATTATAACGATGCTTCACTTTTTCCAATTTGCCACAATATGTATCAAATAAGTAACCGTAATGGAAAATTATCTTTGCAACTTTACCAACGCAGTGCAGACATGTTTTTAGGAGTACCATTTAACATTGCAAGCTATGCACTTTTAGTTCATATTCTCGCAAAAATAACAGGACTTGAAGTTGGTGAGTTTGTTCACACATTTGGCGATGTCCATATTTACGAAAATCATATAGATCAAGTAAAAGAGCAGCTTAAAAGAGAGCCACGGAATTTCCCAACTGTAAAAATTGACCCGTCAGTTAAAAGTATTGATGATTTTAGGCCGGAACACGTTATTTTAGAAAATTATGATCCTCACCCAGTATTAAAAGGAGAGCTTACCATTGCCGGAGGCTTGTACGAAAAAGAATGATAATTTCTGCAATTGCCGCAATTGGGGAAAATAAAGAATTAGGAGCAAAGAACGCACTTTTGTGGAATATCCCGGGTGAACTAAAGCGTTTTAAGGAAATAACAACTGGTCATCCGATTATAATGGGTAGAAAAACTTACGAATCAATTGGACGCGTACTGCCAAACAGAACAAATATAATAATAACTCGAGACACCCTGTTTAATGTAGATGGAGCTGTGGCCGTTCAATCATTGGAGGAAGCCTTAATGGAAAGTAGTAAGCACAGAGTAGAGAGTAGCGAGCATAAAGTGGAAAAAAAGCTCACTTCTGACTACTCTCTACTCACTTCTGAAGATGAAATCTTTATCATTGGGGGTGGTCAAATATTTAAGCAAGCTTTGCCATTGGTTCAAAAGCTGTATTTAACAATTGTTCATAAAACTTTTCCGCAGGCTGATGTATTTTTTCCAGATTATTCAGAGTTTAAAAATGTTATTTCAAAACAAAATATTCAAGGCCCAGAATTTTCCTACACATTTCTTACTGTAGAGCGATAATCTCCTTGACATAGAAATGCTTGAATCCTATAATTTTGCAAATGGGATTAATTGAGGGTGGGAAAAGGTTTATTTATAACTATAAATCACGTGGAGTGATTAAAAGTGCAACAAGTCCGCTTACACCAGAGGAGATGTTTCACTTTCGTAACAGAGGTTTTGGAGCTGTTAGAGGAACAGTTAGGCAAACGTTTGATGACATGCGTGATGCCGTTACAACACCTTATACCGGTCAAAATGGATGGGTTGCTGCTTTTGGTCCCATGGCTGTTGACGGTATTGGGCATTTTGCAGATTTAGTTATTCCTGGGTCTTCTTATGTACCCAGAGCAGTGGGTGTAGTAGCAGCGCAAGCATTACGTACAAAACTAGGCTATGATCAGGTTAAGGCATACAGAGCAGACGATCCTACAAAAATAAATGTAGAGCTTGCAGACTTTAAAAAACAACAACTTCAAGATGATCTTATGCGTTCAGGCGAATTTCGTCTGTCACTATATCTTTATGAAAGAGAGCAAAATGGTCATAAAGATGCGCTAGCAAGAATAATTCCTTTAGAAATGTTAGAATTTGCTCGAGCAAAGCTTAAAGAAACATACGACTTTTTAGATCAAAGACTTCAAGAATATCATTCACGTACTTTAAGGGGGCGTAGAGAGCATGCTCACCTAGGAGATAAGGGTCACTCTGTTTTAGATACTAGGGCAGTTAGACATCAGGATCTAGTTGCAGCTGAACAAATGTATAAAGATTTCTTTGCAGGAAAAGAAAAAGCCACAGGAGACGAAGAAGAGGGTAGGCCTATGCATGATGCAATCGTTGCAAATTTACAACGATCAGAAAACAGAGATCTTCGTCTTCATGCTCTTAGAGGGTCTGCAACCGCCACTTCGAATTTTCTAATACAAGAAACTGCAACTGTTAATCATCGTATAAGATCAAATAGAATTGTCAGAAATGCAAACGTGGTTCAAGTACTAGCAACCCTTGGTCTTGCAGCTGTTGGACCGGGAGGATTTCTTGAAACTGCTCCTCTTATGTTAACCGCAGGCGCAGCTTTAGCTGGAGCTGCAGGTATTCCATTACTTGCTGGTGCAGTTCCTGCTGTTGTATTATCCGCGTTGGTTGTAGGGACAGGTCTAGCTTTTTTTTCTGGGGTCAATAGATTTTTAAATAAAAATAAACTAATCAAATCTGCAAAACAAGAGAGAAGAGCATTGCGTACTGAAGCAGAGAATACGGTTAGAAGATTTAAAAATGTTTACGACACTCAAGGCGCTTCTCTTCAGGTTTAGAGTTGTTTGATATTTCATAAAAATCCTAAAAAAATAATCTTTTACTCATTTTAATGTAATTTTTGTTCAAAACCTATGATAAAATTAAAAGAGGCTAAAAAATTTTTTACCGAAGTTTTAAATAAAATCATAATTTAGATTGATCTAACAGTCTAAACGATAATATATTAAGTTTTAAATTTTCAAAATCATTCGGGAATAAAGTACTAAAGCATATTCATCTAAACTAAAATTTCTTCAGCTAATAAGCAAAAATTTTAGCCCTGTGTTTAACACATCTATTAAAAGAAAATCTGTTAGGTTTTGATTTAATAGCTTGGGTATATGTTCTGGAGTATAGTTTTAGAAAAAAGTACATTTTTCTTCGGTAATAAATCTTATAGTATTTATATCCTCTATTAATTTTTGCTTCAAAACTGCCTATTGACAATATAAAAATATATCTTATAATGCAGGAAATATGAGAAAAAGTAAAGAAATTACTGCAACAGGTTTTGCAACGCCCCGTATGCCAGGGCAAGCTCCAACTGCAGAACAGTCACTTTATTTGGTAAGTCCTTTTCATAGAATAGACAGCAGGACAGATAGACATGGAAATACGAGAAGAGTTTTTAGGGGAGGAGCAAATCCATGGCAAAAATTTATGCTTGGTGCTGTTAACTTAATGAATGGAAGGGGGGCTTTAGACCAAGTGGATGCGGTTCATGCTCCGCAAGATTTTTTAAATATTATTACAAATGATGCGTTTAGATTAGTGGCAAATAATGGTAATCAACCGCATGCTCAAGACCGAAGGGCAAATACAGCTGAAGCAATATTGGGATGGTTTCCAGTTATACCATTGGCCTGGGACGTTCCAATGTTACTATCTAGATGGAAAAGAAGAGCTCGAGGTGAGGGATTTGGAGCATCTCTCCCTGCATTCTGGTCAACTTTGACAGATATTCCATCTAGAGTATTTATTCCTGGTTCAGCAGCATCCACAAGACAAGCAGTAGGTTATTACCAGCAAGCGATGTATCATGTATTATCTGAAGATATGTATAAGACCTTGTCTGCTTCCAAAACAGTCCCGGCACCTGTAAGTTTTGATAAAAAAACTACTCGGGATAAATATGAATTGATGGTAAGACAAGTAGACCCAAAACTAATCCAAGCAGCAGAGAAAACGATGAGGACCCTCACTGAGCAAGTTGTTGGAAGAAAACTGCAATATACAGAAGCACTGCCTAGGCTCGACGGGAATACGGTTGCACATAGTTTATCAAGAAGAGAAGCAGCAGTTTATTTCTTGGGTCAAAACCTTCTTGATTCAGTTGCAATAGTGCAATAAAAATTACCTCAATCACCGATTTCTTAAAAATTTTAAGTGTACCAATTTGAAAATTAAAATGTTGCAAAATACTTAAATAGTGCTAATATAGCTAAAATGAGATTTTTACCTTCTTTTACTCTTATCGGATTTGATTTGTTTAGCTTTTTTCGAAATAAAAAAAGTGAGCCACGAAATCTTTTCGGTGGGGTTTCTCTTTTGCAGTCTCTTAAATCTTTTGCTAGCGGAATAGGCGATCAAAAAGAATATACGGAGGAAGAAGAGCTAATAGAAGCAGGACGTCTTTTGGCAGCTAATTTGGGTGAAAAGGAAATTATTTCAACGGTTTCAGGCATTTTACCCCAAAACATTACTCAAGAAATTATTTCTGCACCTTTTGTTCCAAATGCATCAGAAAAGGCCAATAAAATACCCAAGGTTCGGACATTTTGGGAATTCCCAAAAGCGTTTTTGATTTTTTCTCCTCAAACTAAATTCTCAAAATTCTTGACAACATCTTTTCTCTATAGTAAACTTAACTATGGATACAGTGGTTACTCCAAATTTTCCTCTAGCTCTCACTTTTGACGATATTCTTTTGTTGCCAAGCTACTCTGATTTTTCCCGCGTAGATATAAATTTAGAAACAAAACTTTCCAAAAATATATCCCTTAAAATTCCTCTTGTCAGTTCGCCAATGGATACTGTTACAGAATCAGGTATGGCTATAGCTTTGGGAAGTCTTGGCGGATTTGGTTTTATTCACCGTAACTTAACAATTGCAGACCAGGCAAAAGAAGTGGAAAAAGTTGTTGATTCTGGGCTTAAAGCAGGAGCTGCAGTTGGGGCAAGTAAGGGTGCAGAAGAAAGAATTAAGGCTCTTGTTAGCTCGGGAGTATCGGCAATCTTAGTTGACAGTGCGCACGGATTTTCAAAACCGGTTATAGAAACTGTTTCTTTTATTAAAAAAACTTATCCGAAAGTTGATGTAGTTGGAGGAAGCATAGCAACTGCAGATGGAGCAAAAGCTCTTATAAAAGTAGGAGTAGACGGGCTACGTGTTGGAATGGGGCCGGGGGCTATTTGCACAACAAGAGTAATTTCTGGAATGGGAGTGCCACAAATAACAGCTCTTTTAAGTGTATTACCAATTGCAAAAGAAGAGAAAGTACCGGTTATCGCAGACGGGGGAATTAAATATTCCGGAGATATTGTAAAAGCTTTGGCAATTGGAGCACAAGTTGTCATGATGGGTGGATTTTTTGCCGCAACAAAAGAAGCTCCGGGTAAAAAAGTAATGCTGCATAAAAATCAGGTTCCGAAACGTTTCCAAAGTATTTTCCAAAAAGATGTTGATTTGTACGAATTTAAAGAATACCGCGGAATGGGTTCTGTTGGAGCAATGAAAAGAGGCGCAGAAATAAAATCAGAAGATGAGTTCCATGGTAAAAATTACAAAGAACGTATTTTGGTTGCAGAAGGGGTGGAAGGACTTGTACCTGTTAAAGGTTCGGTTCAATCGGTCGTAGAACAGGCAATCGGAGGAATCCGTTCGGGATTTTACTATACCGGTGCAAAAAGTTTGGAAGAACTATCCAAAAAAGCGCAATTTATTCAGATAACTCAGGCAAGCTTAACAGAAAGTCATCCGCACGATGTTTTAATTACAAATCCCGGCGAAAATTATTAATATGATTTTAGTTGTTGATTTTGGGGGTCAAACAGCACATTTAATTTCACGGCGTCTCAAACAACTTGGTTGTCCTGCAAAATTTATTCTTCCTGAAAATGCATTGCAAGAAGTTTCTAAAGAAAAACCGTTGGGAATAATTCTGTCCGGCGGGCCGATGTCGGTATACGAAAAAGACGCACCGACAAT
This sequence comes from Candidatus Microgenomates bacterium, assembly GCA_025451195.1. Taxonomy (GTDB): domain Bacteria; phylum Patescibacteriota; class Microgenomatia; order Levybacterales; family UBA12049; genus JANWKV01. The sequence goes on from JANWKV010000041.1 coordinate 22,849, forward strand.
AGATAAAAAAATTTTTGATTTAGGACTGCCAATCCTCGGAATATGTTACGGCTTTCAAATTATTCCTCAATTACTTGGCGGTGAGGTTATTTCCGGCAGAAAAGAATATGGGCCAGCCACGCTCAAAATCACAAATCATAAATCTCAAATCACAAAAAGCTTACCTGACACTTCAACTGTTTGGATGAATCATGGGGACGAAATTGTTAAGTTACCAGAAGATTTTGAAGTTGTCGGGGAAACAGAAAATGTTCCATTTACATTTTCCGTTAGCAAAAAAAGAAATATTTACGGTGTACTTTTCCATCCGGAAGTTGAGCATACAGAAAATGGATCCCAAATTCTTAAAAATTTTATAGAAATATGCGGCATTGAAAAACACGAATTTTCAATTGATCCAAAGGCAATAATTGAAAACATTAAAAAAACCGTTGGAAATGCGCATATTATTGGAGCAGTTTCAGGAGGAGTTGACAGTGCGGTTGCGGCAACTTTAGTTGCAAAAGCTGTTGGGAAACAATTCACACCAATCTTTGTTGATAACGGTTTGATGAGGGAAGATGCACAAAAATCGGTTAAAACAATTTTTGAAGGGTTTGGAATTGTTCCGACAATTGTTAAATGTGAGAGTGAAATGTTAAAAAGATTAAAAGGTATTATCGACCCCGAGCAAAAAAGAAAAGTTATTGGTAACTTTTATATAGATATTTTTGAGGAAGAAATGTTCAAGCTTATTAAAAAAGACAAAGACGTCCAATTTTTACTGCAAGGCACAATTTATTCAGATGTTATAGAAAGTCAGGGTACAAGACATGCATCAAGAATTAAATCCCACCATAATGTTGGCGGTCTTCCCGAGAATATGAAATTAAAACTTATTGAGCCTCTTCGGGAATTGTATAAAGATGAAGTTAGGGCTTTAGGACGAACAATTGGACTTCCTGAAGAATTTGTTGTAAAACAGCCATTCCCAGGGCCTGGTTTTGCAGTAAGAATTAGGGGAGAGGTAACTCCGGACCGTTTGGCAAAAGAAAAACAGGCAGATAAAATTGTTTTGGAAGAATTAAAAAACGCAGGCATTCTTCCTAAAATATTTATTTCTTTTCCTGTGATGACAGAAAGTTTTTCAACTGCCGTAAAAGGAGACGGTAAATTTTTCGGGGAAGTGATTTGTCTTCGTGTTGTTGAGTCTAAAGATATTATGACAGCAACTTGGGCAAAATTACCTTATGAAATTTTACAAAAAATTTCCTCTAGAATTGTCAATGAAGTTCCAGGAATTTCCCGCGTAGTTTACGATATTTCTACCAAACCTCCTGCGACAATGGAATGGGAATAGCTGCTTTGAGGAATAAACAAATTTCAAATAATCCAATTTAAAATATCAAGTAAAAATATATAAATGGTATAATTTGCCAGTGAAAAAGATTCTTTTCTTTGCTGTTTTTCCTATTCTTGTTTTGTTTTTTCTCTTTCATTACTGGTTAGTTGGAATTGCAGTTTATGGAGACGCGAGATATTACTGGTATTTTACGCGGTCTCTTATAATTGATCATGATCTAAATTTAGACAATGAAGCAAATCACCATTACAGTTATCTTGGAGACAATGTGTATAAATTCCAAAATGAGCAGCCGGTAACTCCAAAAGGAGACCCAAAAGATGAATTTCACCAGCCAATTGGCACAAGTATTGCGTGGATACCGTTTTTTGTATTTGGTGATTTTTTAGCCAACAGTTTAGTTTTTTTTCATGTTTCAATCCTTGCAAATGGATACTCTGATGTTTATCAAGTAACCGTTGGAATTGGAGCTATTTTTTTAGTAGTTGTCGGACTTTGGTTAACGTACAAACTGGCAAAAAATTTTTTTTCTCCAAAAATTTCTGCCTTTGCAACCTTAACCATGCTTTTTGCAACTAATTTATTTTATTACTCCAGTTTGGATGTTGTTAATTCTCATGCAATTTCATTTTTTTTCAGCAGTTTATTTTTTTACATTTGGTATAAAACTTTAAGAAATCGGACTTTACCAATCTGGTTTCTATTGGGTCTAATAGCCGGTTTTTTGGCAGAAACACGGACACAAGACGCAATATTTGGAATTATTGTTATTGCCGAAATATTTTTTCAGGGTTTTGTATTGCTTAGAAAGCAAAAAAGCAAGCTCCTACAGTTTGCCAAGCAATCTTTACTTAAATTATTACTCTTTGGTTTAGGATTTATAATTTGCATGACTCCGCAATTTTTAGTTTGGAAAATAATATACGGCGGATTTTTCAATATTCCATATTTAGCACATAATGAGCCCTTTGCGATTTTTTCACCACATATTTTTGGGGTTTTGATAAATATGAAAACAGGGATTATCCCTTACTCGCCAATTATTATTCCGGCTGTTTTCGGGCTTTATTTATTCAGAAAGAAATCAAAAATGTCTGCCTGGATTTTTCTGATTTTTTTTGCTTTTGAATATTACATTATTGCCAGTTGGGGAGCATGGGATCAGGCGTCTTCATACGGAGTGAGAATGCTTCTTAGCACAATGCCGGTTTTAATAATCGGTTTTTCTGCCCTAATTGATAAGTTAACTAAACTTTGGAATCGAAAAATTATAGTGAGTTTTTGCATTCTACTTGTGCTGTTTAATTTTTGCATGATTGGAGTATTTCATTTATTCCTTAAAGAAGTTACCTTTGACAGAGGACAGCCGACAAATGTAAGGGCGCTTGAGAAACTCAATAAAGTTTTTCATACAAATTTTAAGTTTTTTAAATAAATTTTGAAGTAAGCATAAAAATGTGCCACAATGAAAACGGTGAGCATTCTGAAAAATCTTCAAACAATCAAAAAATCAGCTCAGGCATTTCTTAAGAAACATATTGTTGAAGAGTTAAGCGTGAGCTCAATTGTTATTCTTTTAATTGGAATAGGGGTTGGATTTTATGGAGAAAACATAATAAATAATCTTTCCAGCAAAAACAGTAGACTTGAAAAACAGCTTGAGAAAGTATCGGTTGATTACACAAGCTTAAAAAGTCAGGACCAGTACAAAATCAACCAAACACTTTCCGCCACAATGAGCGCGATGCAAAAAACATTCAGTGATTCAATTTCTATTTATGAAAAGCTTGTTGATTTAAAAACACAAACAAAAGATTCAAGTAGCTTCGACAGTTTATTTGCGGAAAGCATAAAATATTTGGCAGATAAAAATTATGCATCTGCTGGAGCAGATTTAAAACTTCTTGCAGGAAATATTCAGGTAGAACAGGACAAACTTTCTGCTGCGCAAGTTGCGGCAATTCCCGCAAACGTTCCCCAGAGTAACAGTGCTCCGGGAAGCGGGTTTTCCCAGCAGCAGGTAAATGTTGACGGGAAAAATTTTCTTGTTGATATTATTGCCGCGGATTTAAATTCAACAAGAGTTATCGTAGATACGGCATCTGGTGGAGATTGCAGTAATAATTGCCCGGTACTTTCTCTTTCTGATTATGTTTCCAGAAACGGCGCATTTGCGGGAATAAACGGATCATATTTTTGTCCCGCAGATTACCCAAGTTGCGCGGGAAAAACCGGATCTTTTGATTTACTTGTAATGAATAAAAACAAAGTATATTTTAATTCAGGAAATAATGTATACAGCACAAATCCGGCTGTAATTTTTGGCAGCGGATTTGTTAGGTTTGTTAGTCAAGCTCTGCAATGGGGGAGAGACACAAGCATTGATGGAGTAATATCCAATTATCCGCTATTGATTTCCGGGGGGAATATTGTCTATACAGACAGCTCTGATCCAAAGTTTAACTCAGTTGGTCCGAGAAGTTTTGTTGCCGCTAAAGGAAACACCGTATACATTGGATTTACGCTTAACGCGACAATGGGTGAGAGTGCAAAAGTTATGCAAGCTTTGGGAATGGATAATGCGATGAATTTAGACGAAGGTGGTTCAACTGCTTTGTGGTATGGCGGATATAAATTAGGCCCCGGCCGCAACATTCCCAATGCGGTATTATTTGTTCATAAATAGTTGACAGATAAAAACAATTTACATATAATTCCCCACATGCCTTTAGCACCAAAAGTTTTAGCAGAAAGACCAGGTTTTGGAAGATATGGACCGGATGTTCCTCTAACTAGGAGTGTTCTTATAAAGCCTTCAAGAAGGCTTTATAACGCGAGCAGAATTTCTATTGATGGTAGCAGAAAAGCGGTTAAACTAGCTGTTGTAGGTGGAGAAAATGGGGAAGTGGAGTTAAGAGAAGTAGCGAGAGACGGTGTCAGAAGGGGTGTTGATCATATGGATGCTTACTCTGCTCGCATACATTGGTGGTCTCCTATTAGAAGAATGATTACTGATGGTTACTATCCGCTCGCAGCAGCAGATCCAGAAGGTGTCTGGGATGATTTTTAAATTTTGAATATTTCCAGCTAAAATACCCCTTGCAATACTTACAAAAATTTCTTATAGTGTATCTGCAGGATGCCAATATCACCACTTAAAATTCAGGACCTCAAACTTTACAACTTAATTCAGGAAGAAGCAAAACGCCAAAAAGAAGGACTGGAAATGATCCCATCAGAAAACTACACCTCCAAAGCTGTTATGGAATGTAATGGGTCAATCCTTACAAATAAATACTCGGAAGGCTATCCGCACAAAAGATATTATGGCGGAAATGAAGTAATAGATAACATTGAAGATTTGGCAAAAGACAGGGCAAAAAAGCTTTTTGGGGTAGAAC
>JANWKV010000042.1 GCA_025451195.1 Candidatus Microgenomates bacterium
TAATAGATAACATTGAAGATTTGGCAAAAGACAGGGCAAAAAAGCTTTTTGGGGTAGAACACGTAAATGTTCAACCGTATTCAGGTAGTCCGGCTAACTTCGCTGTGTACGTTGCGCTTTGTGACAGAGGAGATACTGTAATGGGGCTTTCTTTGACAGAAGGCGGGCATTTAACCCATGGTTGGAAGGCTTCAGCAACAGGTAAATTATTTAATACTGTTTTGTATGGATTAAGGCCCGATGGGCATATAGATATAGACCAGGTTTGGAAATTGGCAAAAGAAAACAAACCAAAACTTATCTGGATGGGGGCAACAGCTTACATGTTTGAATATGAATTTGATGAATTTGCAGAAATTGCAGATTCTGTTGGTGCATATTTGGCGGCAGATATTGCACATGTTGCAGGCCTTGTAATAGCTGGAGTACATATGAGTCCTGTTAAATACGCACACATTGTTACAACAACAACGCACAAAACGTTAAGAGGTCCAAGAGGGGGAATGATTATGGTAACTAAAAGAGGGGTTACAAAAGATCCGGAACTTCCTAAAAAAATTGATATGGCTGTTTTCCCTGGTCTTCAGGGAGGCCCGCACGATCACCAGACTGCGGGAATTGCAACTGCACTTTTAGAAGCAGCTAAGCCTAATTTTAAAGTTTACGGAAAACAAATTGTCAAAAATGCAAAAGCACTTGCAAAAGAGTTAAAAGCAATGGGTATAAAACTTGTCGGAAACGGCACGGAAAATCATTTATTACTTTTAGACGTAACAAACATTTTTGGTCCCGGAGGAGGAGTATTCGCGGCAGATGCTATGGGAATTGCCGGAATTACGGTTAATAAAAACACGATCCCAGCCGAACCAATGAGTCCATTCTATCCAAGCGGAGTACGTCTCGGAACACCTGCCCTTACGACAAGAGGAGTAAAAGAAAAAGATATGAAAAAAATTGCCAAATGGATTTTTTTGGCAATCGATGCGGTCAAAGAATATAAAATGCCACAAGATAAAGAAAAACGTAAAGAAGTCTTGGAAAAATTTCATAAAGAGGTGGTAAAAAACAAAAAACTTCTTTCAATAAAAAAGGAAGTGAAAGTTTTTGCTTCTAAATTATTTCTTCCATAAAGCCGTTGTAATTCGGCTTCGGGTTTGGTAAAATACACTAATCACACATACTCAGCAAGTGATTATCCTGATTTATGAGCTGAGTAGAGGTTAAGGATAATTTTTATGAGAGAAATAACATTAGAAGAACTTTTGGAAGCAGGTTGCCACTTTGGCCACCAAGTAACACGCCAAAACCCCAAAGCGCGAGATTTTGTTTTTGAAGCACGGGACAACATTCATATTATTGATTTGGCAAAAACCAAAGAAGGCTTGGACGCCGCAGCTCAATATTTAAAAAATTTGGCAAAACAAAATGGCGTTTTAGTGGTTGTTGGTTCTAAAAGGCAAGCATCCCCAATAATTCTAAAACAGGCAAAACGGATAGAAGAAACATTAAAAGCTAAAAATATAGAGCCTAAATTATTTACCGTAACAAACAGATGGATTGGCGGAACATTAACAAATTCAGGAGAAGTTGTTAAAAACTACAAGAAACTTCACGATTTGGAAGACAAACTCCGCGATGATTTTGAAAAAGAAAAATACACAAAAAAAGAAATAGGAATGTGGGAAAAAGAACGCCAAAAGCTGGAAATGTATTATGGAGGAATATCAGACATAAAGGGAATGCCAAGTGCACTTTTTATTGTCGATACACATCTTGAAAGTTTGGCAGTAAGGGAAGCAATTGCTCAAGGGATTCCAACTGTGGGAATGGTTGATACAAATGCAGACCCGAATGTAATAGATTACCCGATTCCGGCAAATGACGATGCAGTTGGAAGCATAGAGCTTATTGTTACTTATATTGCCGATGCTTGGATAGAAGGAAGAATAGAAGCCCAAAAAGCCCAGGAGGAAAAGGCAAAAGAAGAAGCAAAAGCACAAGAAAAACTGGAAAAAGAAAAGGCAGAAGCCGTTAAGGAATCTGCAAAAGTAAAAGAAGAGGCTGTAAAAAAGGAAGAAAAAGCAAAAAAAGTTTCTAAAACGAAAAATAAAGGAGAAGGTAATAATTCAATATCCAAATAATCCGATAATCAAATAACCAAATTGGGTAATTCATTTATTTGTATATTTGCTTATTACGACCGAAGGGAGTTATATGGCAGTTAATATCGATTTAACACTACTTAAAAAACTTAGAGAGGAAACATCGGCATCGGTTTCTGATTGCAGAAGGGCATTAGAAGAGACAGATGGCCATTTTGATAAAGCATTGCAGTGGCTTATGAAACGTGCCGCAGAAAAAGCAGAAAAGAAAAAAGATCGGGAAACCGGAGAAGGACTAATTGAGGCATACATTCACCAGAACGGGAAAATGGGAGTTTTAGTTGAAGTTTTGTGTGAAACGGATTTTGTTGCACGTACAGACGAATTTAAAAAACTCGCGCACGAAGTGGCGATGCAGGTTGCGGCAATGGATCCAAAAGATGTTGACGAATTGTTAAAGCAGGAGTACATTAAAGATGGTTCGATTACAATAGGAGAGTTGGTAAAACAGACAGTTGGAAAATTGGGAGAAAACATCACTGTTAAAGGATTTAAGCGCCTTGAGATTTAAAAAGTAAATATAGGTTTGCAAGTTTATTTAAGTTTTTCTATCTACAATTTTCAATAATAATTATGGATCCGATTGCTCAAGAAACAAGCACTCAAATGCAAAAAGTTTTGGATCTTTTGCATCAAGACCTAGGTACTATCCGCACAGGCCGTGCAACACCATCTTTAGTTGATCACTTAGAAATTATGGTTTATGGAGGAACGACAAAAATGAAAATTGTCGAACTTGCAACGGTAATGGCTAGTGACCCGCAAACATTAACAATTACCCCATACGACAATTCAATTTTAGGTGAAATCCAAAAGGGGATAATGGAGGCAAACATTGGTTTTACTCCAAGTAATGACGGTAGTGTGATAAGAATTAATATTCCGGCGCTTTCTGAGGAAAGACGGAAAGAACTTATCCATCTGATGAAGCAAAAACTGGAAAACGGTAAAGTTATGATAAGGCAGGCAAGACAAACCGCGATGAATGAGGTTAAAAAAGACGAAGCTTTGTCAGAAGACGATATAGTGCGACTCGAAAAAGAAGTCCAAAAAGTAACAGATGATTTCATGGCAAAAATAGATACGCTTGGTAAACAAAAAGAAGAAGAACTGCTCAAAATATAAATACTTTAAATATGCAAATAAGCAAATTTCAAATCAATAACAAATAATCAATAGATTAATTTTTTTTGTATTTAAGCGTTGATTTGCTTATTTGTCATTTGATTATTAATCATTTGTTCATATGCGGATTTTAATAAATCTTCTCATTAGTGCCATTGCCGTTATAATTACCGCTTATATTCTCCCGGGAGTCCATGTTAACGATTTTTTAACTGCAATTGTTGTTGCGGTTATTTTGGGGATTGCAAATGCTGTTATTAAACCAATCCTTATTATTCTTACATTACCCGTGACTATTTTATCTCTTGGTTTATTTACTTTTATTATAAACGGATTTATTGTTCTAATGGTCAGTTGGCTTGTCAGCGGATTTAAAGTTGACGGGCTTTTATGGGCAATTCTTTTTAGCATAATACTTTCTGTTGTAAACGGATTTATTTCTTCCTTTGCAAAATAGATTGTAATTTTAACCCTTCTCTTGTAATATAAAAAGACCTTTATGTTTTTAACAATCGTTGTTTTCCTTCTTGTTTTGTCAGTTTTGGTTTTAGTTCACGAAGCAGGTCATTTTTTTGTTGCAAAAAAATTAGGGGTTAAAGTGGAAGAATTCGGGTTTGGATTTCCGCCTAGAATTTTTGGAATAAAATTTGGAGAAACTCTTTACTCTTTGAATTTACTCCCTATTGGCGGTTTTGTTAAATTATATGGCGAAGATGAAGCAGGTGGGGGGTCTGTAAAGGTCACGAGTCATAAATCATCCATTCGACAAGCTCAGTACAAGCAAATCACAAAAGACAAAAGATCGTTTGTTTCAAGATCTGTTTGGCAAAGGGCATCTATTGTTGTTGCAGGAGTTATAATGAATTTTTTACTGGCGCTTGTTATAATTTCTTACCTTTTTGCGGTAGTTGGCGTTGCAACAACCGGACCAAATGTTGAAATTGCATCAGTTATAAAAAATTCTCCGGCCGGAAAATCAGGTCTTAAACCCGGTGATATTATTCTTTCTGTAGACGGAATAAAAGTTTCCGACCCTGAGCAAATTATTTCTTATACAAAAAAACATTTGGGGCAACAGACGAGTCTTTTAATTAAATCAACAAACGGGAAATCAAAGACAATAGAAGTTACGCCCCGTTTACATTATCCGTCAAATGAAGGGGCAATGGGAATTGCAATCGGCAATACAATTATTGTAAAAAAATACCCTTGGTATCAGGCCCCAATCGTCGGATTAAAAGAAACACTCAGCGAAACATGGCTTATTGTGCAAGGGTTGGGTGGGGCATTGGGTCAGTTAATCTTTGCTCATTCCGTACCAAAAGATGTTGCAGGTCCAATAGGAATTGCGCAGTTAACAGGGCAAACAATAAAAGTTGGATATAACGCAGTCTTTTCCCTTGTCGCGCTTTTATCGCTTAATTTGGCGATTATGAATATTTTGCCGATTCCGGCCCTTGACGGCGGGCGGTTATTTTTTATCTTGATAGAAGCAGTAACAAGGCGAAAAGTCCACCCTAAATTTGAAGGGTATGCCCATGCAATTGGAATGGCAATTTTGTTAACACTTGTTGCGCTTATTTCTTTTAATGACGTGTACAAATGGTTAATGCACCAGCCTCTTATACCTTAAGTTTTTCGTTGAAAATATAAAAGATTCCAGACTTCAGGTGCTATTCCAAAATTATTACCATCGTGCCAAATAAGCTGAGGATATATTCTTGAAGACTCTTGAGCAAGGGCGGATAAATTTTCATCAACAAACTTGGCCCATTCCCTTTCAACCAAAATCTCTGCCTGATTTAGGGTGAGTGAAGTTCCTAGAATACCTGTTATTGTTGAATAGGCATTTCTCCATTTGGAAACTAAAGATTTGGAAATCAAATCGTCATATGATGAGAAGTGTCTGTTAAGAAAAATAGCTGCCTGTATAAATCCCAATAACCTTTGACCAACTGCTATATCATATTGATTTAAACCAACCAATTCTGAATGGTATCCGCTAGAAAATCCATTATAAGCTCCATTGTTTTTTAAATTAAAGTAATTTAAATCACCTGTTAAAAAATAAGAATGTACTTCATTAAGATATGCCTGTTGATAAAGAATGTTACGCGTGTCAGTCATTTCAAATGGCCTACCAAGAATTGGGTAATACTGAAGTCTATCTGAAAACAGATATCCTTCAGTTGCAGGTGTGTAGTCGTATCTTGCATTTGGTCTCATTTGCGTCCATCTTTTTAAATCAACGCTTTGCATTCCAAGATCGTTTTCCTGCGCCAAAGCATATCTGGTAAGCGCAAGATTATGATGTCCAAGTTCGTGTTGTAAAACAACCGAAGGAGTAATTCCTTCAGGATATTTATTAGGATTTAAATCTACAAATATAGCTCCTAATTGTTGTGCTGTTCTGTCATGGTATTCTCCAATAGGTCCTAGTACTGTTTGTGAATATCTTCCCAAAACATCATTTGCAGGGTGTTTTGAGGTATCATGTATTATCACAACAGCCCCCTGAATAACTTCTGCATGTAAAACTCCCGGGGTGTTTCTTGCCATGTTAGCGGCAGCCTCATTTTTTATTTTGTAGCTTTCAATCACAGAATCAATTCTTCCAGAAATTCTGGCTTCTTCTTCAGTGCTGTCTCCTAGAATTGGCGGTAAGTAATGAAGAATTTTTATTCCACTTTGATTAGTATCCAAATAAACACCCAATGAAGCCAAATTTCTGCTTCTTAAGACACTAGCAGCACTGAGAGCTTTCCTATTGAGAAACTCAGCCCTGTTATGAATAATCCTTTCTGACCACATCTGATCTCTAGGTATAGTTGGGGGAGCAGGGGAACCTATTTGATCTCTCATATTAATCCTGTAGTTTATCAGAAATTGCTTTAAATTTCAATAAAATATAGAATACAATTTATGCAAATTGTTGTTGTAGATTCGATAGAAAAAGGTCTGGAAAAAGCAAAAGAAGAACTCTATAAAAGAGTGGATACAAAAACCGTTTTATTTTTATCAGGCGGAAGCACCCCAAAACCTTTATACGAAGCTTTGGTAAAAGAAAAAGTTTTAAAACCCGCTGCTGTTGCAATGATTGATGAAAGATTTGGAAAAAAATTACATGAGAATAGCAATGAGAAAATGATAAAAGACACGGGATTTATAAAATATTTGGATAAAATCAAAACACAGTTTTATCCGATTATCCACAGCGGTCTTTCAAGGGAACAATCCGCTACGGCTTACGATAAAAAATCACGGGATTTATTTTTCCATTTTAATAAAAGCGTTGGAATTTTAGGAATTGGTAAAGACGGGCATACGGCCGGCATTCCTGCCGGAATATCAAATATCAAATATCAATTATCAAATAAAAAAGATGAATTTGTAACTTCTTATGATGATGAAAATGGAAATTATGGACAGCGTATTACATTAACATTTGCCGGACTTTCGCTTTTAGATTTTTTTATTGTTTTGGCATTTGGAAAAGAAAAGAAAGAAGCAATCGAAAAAATTTTTGTTCAGGGGCCGGTTGAAGAAATTCCTGCCAGATTTTATAATTCGCAAGACATTTCCAAAAAAACCCTTTTTATTACCGATCAGAAGATATAAAATAGATTCATGCAACACCCCTTTATTCTGGTAATCTTTGGAGCAACAGGAGATTTAACATACCACAAACTTATCCCTGCTTTATTTTCCCTTTTTAAAATGAATCAATTACCAAAAAATTTTTATATTGTTGGATTTGCAAGACGGGACATAAGCGATACCGATTTTGCCGCAATGTTTGACAACCAGTCATCCGATCCAAAATGGACCGAGTTTTCAGAGCATTTGTCGTACCACTGCGGGGAATTTCATGACAAGAATGCTTACATAAAGCTTGTCGAAAAACTCAAAGGATTTAAAAAACAGGAAGACACACAACTTTCGCACATTTTTTATCTGGCAACTCCGCCACAGTATTACGATACAATTCTCGGATTTTTATATGACTGCAAGAAAGATCTATCACAAGAAGTAGAAATACATGAAAAGCTTGCAAAACTTGTTATTGAAAAACCTTTTGGAAAAGATTTGGAAACCGCCAAACTTTTGGATAAAAAACTCTCCGATTTTTTTGCTGAGTGGCAGGTATTTAGGGTCGATCATTATCTTGGTAAAGAGACAGTGCAAAATATGCTTGTATTCAGGTTTGCAAACAGCATTTTTGAACCGATTTGGAACAGTGAGTATATTGATCACGTACAGATAACTCTTGCTGAAGAAAAGGGAATTACAAACCGCGGTAAATTTTTTGACGGCGTTGGAATTTTAAGAGACGTTGGACAAAATCATTTATTGCAGCTTTTGGCAGCAGTCGCGATGGAACAACCGGGAAGTTTTTCAAAAGAGGGGGTAAGGGATGCACGATTTAAAGTAATTTCCGAGCTCGACTGTATTGATCCTTCTAAGGTCGAAGAGGTTGTTGTGCGCGGACAATACAACGGATATCTATATGAAAAAGACGTTGATAAAAATTCCAAAACAGAAACCTTTGTCGCAATGAAAGTAATGTTAAAAAGTGAAAGATTTTCGGGAGTACCTTTTTATATTAGGGCCGGTAAAAAATTAGCAAAAGAATTGGTAACAATATCCGTAGTCTTTCGTCAGACGTGTCATGTTTTGTTTAAAGAAATAGGTTGTCCGGAAGAGGGAAATGTGCTTACTTTTAAAATCCAGCCCAATGAAGGGATTGGTATTCATACGATAGTAAAAAAACCAGGGAGCGTTTTGTCTTTGGGTACTGTCGATTTAAAATTCAGCTACAATGATGCGTTTGGTACGCAGGGCCTTGATGCATACCAGAAAATCTTAATGGATATTTTTACAGGTGACCAGATGCTTTTTAACCGGTCGGACGAATTGGAAAGTTCCTGGCAATTTATTACAAATATTTTAGAAGGATGGGAAAAGTGTGGGAAAATGCCAATTATATATGAAGAAGGTAGTTGGGGACCAAAAGAGGCGGTAGACCTTATTGAAAAAGACGGGAGGCATTGGATAGAATAATAATATGAAGCTTGGATTTATCGGTCTTGGGAAAATGGGATCAAGAATGTCTTCTAAGCTAATTCTTGAAGGGCACGATGTTATTGTTTGGAATAGATCACCCGAACCTGTAGAAAGTTTAAAACAAGAAGTTTCAAACTCGCCCCATATAAGCATGGCGTCTTCTGTAGAAGAGTTAATAAAAAGTTTGGAAAGTCCAAAAATTGTCTGGTCGATGCTTCCATCGGGGGATGTTACAGAAAATACAATGCGGGAAATCAGCAAATTTGTAAGTGCAGGCGATATTGTAATTGATGGCGCAAATTCTCATTTTACCGATACGCAAAGGCGTTTTGAAATGTTTAGAGAAAAAGGAATAAAGTTTTTGGGGATAGGTGTAAGCGGGGGAATAATTGCTGTTAAAGAAGGGTATCCTTTAATGGCCGGTGGAGACAAATCGGCATATGATTACATAAAACCGCTTCTTGACTGTTTAGCAAAACCGAGCGGAGGACACGAATATTTTGGGGAAGGTGGAGCAGGGCATTTTGTGAAAATGGTTCATAACGGAATTGAATACGGAATGATGCAGGCAATCGGTGAAGGTTTTGGAGTTTTGGATAAGTCCTCATATAATCTTGACTTACTCTCTGTTGCAAAGTTATGGCAAAAAGGAACAATTATCTCAAGTTTTTTAATAGACAGGGCAAAAGACGCATTGGAAAAAGATCAAAAACTTACAGATATTGAGGGTATAATTGCCGCAACCGGAGAGGCAGAATGGACAATTCAGGAAGCGGAAAAAGAAAACGTACCCGTACCTGTAATTAAAGAGTCTCTGGAATTTAGAAAAAAATCACAGACAGAAGCTCCAATACAAAACTCTTTTGCCGCAAAAATGGTTGCGGCACTCCGCCATGAATTCGGCGGCCATGAGGTCGTTAAAAAATAAATGATTAAAGCTGTAATTACAGATGTTGACGGTGTAATTATCGGTAAGTCGGCAGGAGTAAATTTTCCATTACCCCATAATGACGTTATTGAAAAATTGCAATCAATAAGAAGAGAAAAAATTCCGGTTGTTTTTTGCAGTTCTAAAGCAGGATTTACAAACATACCCGTTATTCTTGCGTGTAAATTAAATAATCCGCACATTGTTGATGGCGGGTCTGTTATTCTTGACGCGATTAATAATATCGTAATAGAAAAGCATATGGTTCCTCCCGAAATCACAAAAAGAATTAGTGAAACTGGAAAACAAAATAATTTTTACCAGGAATTTTATACTCCTGCCGCGTATTTTATTTTACAGGGACAAAATCAAGAAACTATTGAAAAAAGGACAAAAATTCTTGGAAGGGATCCAATAATTGTGCCCAGCACAGACAATATTCCACTAAACGATATTATAAAGATTCAGCAATTACATGAAGATTCTGATTTACTAATTAAAACATTGCAAGGGATTGAAGGCACGTCATTTTTCCTTTCGGCCCCGCATCCAACTTTACCTTCTTTATATTTTGCAGTTTTAACCGCGTTTGGAATTTCCAAGCGCTCAAGTGCCCAAAAAGTATTAACATCTCTCGGAATTTTATTTGAAGACACTCTTGGTATTGGGGATTCGGAAAATGATTGGGAATTTATGTCGCTTTGTAAATACGTAGGCGTCATGGGCAATGCACAGGAAAAATTAAAAGAGTTGGCAAAAAGCAAAGGAGAAGAAAATTATTTTATCGGGCCTTCAGTTGAAGAAAACGGAATATTAAAAATCTTTGAACATTTTAAAGTAGATTAATTATTTTGAATATTCCACAAATAATTCTTCCTTATCTTCGCGTAAGTTTTGCAGTTGCTTTTCCAGATTTCTTAGTGCTTCCTGCAGGTGCGGCTTTTTACTGAAATTAAGTACGTTATTTACTTCGGCCCATTGTGTTGAAATCTGCCTTTCCCGGTTGTTTATGCCCTGGCGGATATACTGGAATTGCCTATGTCTACTCATTTTTTTCCACTCGGGGAATTTACTTAAAAATTCGGGTTGATATTCTCCTTGCTTAATTGCTTCTTCAAAAGCAGAAGACTGAGGGGCGTAACCCCCGCTTGTTGATCCTTGTTCGGCTCCATCTTCAAATCCCATACCCCAATTATAACAAATATTTGAAAAATAAGGCCAAAAATCTTATACTATGTAACATGCCGAAAGCCTCAGATTTATTTGTAAAATGCTTGGAAGAAGAAGCGGTTGAATATATTTTTGGAATACCGGGGGAAGAAAATATTGATCTTTTGGAATCAATCCGAAAGTCCAAAAAAATAAAACTTATTGTAACCCGTCACGAACAGGCTGCAACATTTATGGCAGCAACTTATGGAAGATTAACAGGTAAAGCAGGTGTTGCCATTTCTACTCTTGGCCCTGGTGCTACAAATCTTGTAACAGGAGTTGCTTTTGCAGAGCTTGGGGGAATGCCTTTAGTTGTTATAACGGGTCAAAAACCAATTAAAAAAAGCAAACAGGGAAGGTTTCAGATAATCGATGTTGTAAGAATGATGAGGCCTCTAACAAAATCCGCAGGGCTTATTGAGAGCAGTGCTAATATTCCCTCTGCAATCAGAAACGCATTTAAGGTTGCAGAGGAAGAAAGGCCGGGTGCTGTGCATCTGGAATTGCCGGAAGACATAGCAAAAGAAGAATTAGATGCCCATCCTATTCCATCGACAAAAGTCAGAAGGCCGGGTCCAGACCCTAAGGCAATTGACCAGGCAGTAAAAATAATAGAAGAAGCAAAACATCCGTTAATAATTATTGCAGCCGGTGCCAACAGAAAGCTTATTTCGATAAGGCTTTCGGAATTTATAGAAAAAACAAATATTCCTTTTTTTACCTCTCAAATGGGAAAGGGTGTAATTGATGAAACAAACGAAAATTATATTGGTGCCGCTGCACTTTCCCAGAAAGATTACGTGCATTGCGCATTTGACGCCGCCGATGTTGTTTTGGTTTTGGGTCACGACGTATTCGAAAAACCGCCAGCTTTTATGGGAAGTGATGTGAAAAAGAAAATAATTCATATCAATTTTTATCCGGCAACTGTTGACGATGTTTATTCTCCGAGCTTGGAAGTTGTTGGCGATATTGCTCATACAATGTGGGCATTAACGCAAAAAATATCAACTCAAAAACACTGGGATTTTTCCGCTTTCAAAAAAGTAAAAGAGGCAATTCAAAAACATATTCACAGAAAAGATAACGATAATTCTTTTCCGGTTAGTCCCCAAAGATTTGTAAGTGATTTAAGAAAAATTGTTCCGGATGATGGAGTTTTAGTTTTGGACAACGGAATGTATAAACTTTGGATTGCCAGAAATTATCCCGCATACAAACCAAATACGGTTTTACTGGATAATGCTTTGGCGACAATGGGAGCAGGGCTCCCCGGCGCAATTGCGGCAAAGATGGTACATCCAAATAAAAAAATTGTTGCAGTTTGCGGAGACGGGGGTTTTATGATGAATTCACAGGAATTGGAAACGGCAATAAGGCTTAAACTTGACCTTATTATAATTATTCTAAATGATAACGGTTTTGGAATGATAAAGTGGAAACAGGACAGCCTTAATTTACCACCTTTCGGGCTTAATTTTGGCAATCCGGATTTTGTGAAATACGCAGAATCTTATGGTGCAAATGGTTACAGAATAGAAAAAACAAATGAGTTTGTCCCGCTAATGCAAAAATTGATTAACTCAAAGGGGATTAATATAGTTGAAGTACCGATTGATTATGCGGACAATGTAAAAGTATTTACCAAAGAACTTGCAGAAGACGTCTGTAAAGTGATATAAAAGAGGAGAATTGCTGAGATCGGAACAAAAATTTTTTCGTTCATTGCACGGATACTTTTTCTATTAGTAAAGGCAAAAGGCGTAAACATTCACATCAAAAATTTTTATTCCTCCCCGCAATTTCTATAAACCATGAACACAAATTTTTCTAAAATCTTTATCGCCAATGAATGGGTAAAAGCTCCAAAAACTTTAAAGATACTCAGCCCCTATGATGGAAAACCAGTAGGGATTGTTGGTATTGCGGATAAAAATTTAATGGGAAAGGCAATAAAAGAAGCAAGTAGGGCATTTGAAATAACAAAATACTTCCCTGTTTATAAAATTGCAGACGGGCTTTCAAAAATGCGCCAGTATTTTATAGATAATTTCGAAGAAGTTGCAAGAGATTTATCTCTTGAAGCTGGTAAGCCAATTACAATTGCAAAAGCAGAAGTAAATAGAGCATTGCATACATTTGAAGATGGAATTGAAGAATGTAAAAGAATGTATGGAGAAATGATTCCACTTGATAGAAGGCCGTGGGGTGAAAACAGGACTGCAGAAATTGAAAGATTTCCAATTGGAGTAATTGCGGCAATTTCGCCGTTTAATTTTCCGCTTAATTTGGTCGCGCACAAAGTCGTACCGGCTATTGCTTCTAAAAATACTGTAGTTGTTAGGCCTGCAACACAGACTCCTTTTAGCAGTTTGCATATCGCAAAGGCATATGAGCTGTCGGGATTACCAGAAGGCGGACTCTCCGTATTACCATCAGATTACGAAGCTGCTGATTTGTTAGTTACAGATGAAAGAGTGAAAATGGTTAGTTTTACAGGAAGTGCAAAGGTGGGATGGGATATTAAGAAAAAAATTCCTCACAAGAAAGTTGCGCTTGAGCTTGGTGGAAATGCAGCAGTTATTATCCATGAAGACGTCGTTGATTTAAACAAAGCTGCTTTAGCCATTGCTAATGGCGGGTTTGCTAATGCAGGACAAAGTTGTATTTCGGCACAACGGATTTTTGTTCACGAAAGCATTTATAAAAAATTCCTGCCTATCTTAAAAGAAAAAGTAGAAACGCTTATTATTGGCGATCCACGTAATGAAAAAACCCAAGTTTCATCGCTTATTAATACTAAAGAAGCAGATAGGGTGATGGAATGGATAGAAGAGGCAAAAAAACAGGGAGCAAAGATTTTAACAGGCGGAAATCGAAAGGGCAATGTTATTTGGCCAACAGTCCTCACTAATACAACACCAAAAATGAAAGTAAATTGTATGGAGATTTTTGGGCCTTTAGTAACTGTAATTCCGTATAAAAGTTTTGACGAAGTTTTAACAGAGGTAAATAATTCGGAATTTGGTCTTCAGGCAGGCATATTTACTAAGAATATAAATTTAATTCACAGGGCATATAAAGAATTAGAGGTTGGCGGATTAGTAATAAACGATGTCCCGACTTACAGAATTGACCATATGCCGTACGGCGGAATTAAAAATTCGGGTATTGGGCGTGAGGGAGTCCGCTTTGCCATGCAGGAAATGACCGAACCCAAGCTCCTAGTAATTACGTATTAATTATAAAGTAAGTTTCAAGCTAAAATATAAGGATTTACTAGTTTTTTCTTCCTCTTCGAGGTTTTTGTGCTTGTTTAGCAGCAAGTTCTGCATTTACGGATGCTGCTTTAATAGACAAATCATGCAGCATTGTAGCAACTGCTTTTCTATACTCCCAAGTAACGAGTGATAATTCTGCTTCATGGTATTCATAATTTAGTCCAATGGCTCTCTTCGGGTGTGCTGCAATTTTTGCTCGCGCGTCTGCGATTTTTTGGTCAGCAACTGTAAGAATATCGTTAACCCTTTCTCTCATTGATCGGGGTTCGTGTTTAATACCTTTTGCAACTCCTCGGGCAACTTTGCTAAGCTTTACAACTTCCCCAACTCCTGGAATATCTGCATATCTCTCCAGTCTTTGACCCGCTTGAATTCCTCTATCCAATAAGCTTAAGCCACTACTAGCACCACTTTCTGTTGGTTGAGGAGATGGGCGTGGTCCGTTTGGTCCTTCGCCTCTAGTATATTGTGCTAAGAAAGCTCTTGCGAGGTTTCCTTTTCTTCTGTCATCAACCTGAGGGTGATCTAAAATTACATTATAACCCAGGAATTGACCAATGTCGGCAATTTGGTCTCCCATATCAAAACCGTTTTCTAAACGTGAATTACTGAGCCAAAATGGGACAGGAAGAACTTCAAGACCTAAAGTTGCTGTAATAGCATCCGTAGTAGCTGCTAAAACAGGGCTTGCAACCAAACTTGTTACTTTTGCTCGAGCACTATCTCTAGTTAGGAGTTTAAGCAATGGAGTAATCACACTAGCTGCAGAGTTTACAACTGCTCCAATATCGCCCAAACTTTCTACACTTTTTAATGATTTACTTGTTTGAATAACTGACATAACATGTTCCATCCATGGCAAATATCCATCGTCGTTTAATACTCCTACCTCAAACCTGCCAAATGCCCTGTTAATATCTCTACCTGTTTTTCCTTCGCGACCTGTATGTCTCATGCGTGCGCTTATTCTCCCTAGATTACCAAGCATATCTGCTCCTAGTCCTCGCATAAGCCCTTCAGCCACAGTATCACCTGCTGGAACAACAAAGTAAGCTTTTCCATGAGGTCCGTGTTCAATTTCTAGGGAATGAGCTGGGTGTACAAGCGAACTTTCCACAGCTCCTTTAATTTGGCCTGCTAATTCTCGTCTTCTACCCCTTGAACCCCATCCAAGCGGACTTTTATCAGGACGTGAAATAATAGGTGTTCGTGGTCTTTCTCCTGGCATAATGAAAAGAATTTATCAAATCCTATAGGTTTTGTCAAGCGTTGGTTTGACAAAATATTTTTTTCTTGTATAATTACATAAATGTTTTTAAGGGGTTTCCCGCCCTTTTGCTCGAAAGAGAGCAGATTGCGATAAGCAGTACGGAATCTTAACCGTTAAATAGAGAAGCTGATTTATCATAAAAGAGCGTCAGTAACAAAGATTACACCAGTAATGTTGTAATAAAAGCAGGGTGGTAACACGATTCACTCGTCCTTGCTAATCCAATAAATGGATTGGCCAAGACGAGTTTTTTTGTGGCTAAAAAGGAAAATATATGAAAAAAACAGTTGTTATAAAAATTGGAAGCAGTGTGCTAATGACGAAACGGGGAAAATTTGACGAGTTTCGTATTGCTCACATTGCAAAGCAAATAAACTCCTTACAGGAGAAAGGAATAGGTATTGTTTTGGTAATTTCCGGGGCTGTTTCTTATGGTTCAAATTTTGTCGATCTTACCTGTTTGGAAACTATTGCAAAAAAGGCATCTGCAGGTATCGGGCAAATTTATCTGACATCTATTTTTAATAAAATTTTTGTTCAAAGTAAATTGCAACTGGCCCAAATTTTGGTTACAAAAGAATATCTAGAAAGAGATGAGCAAAAAAATAATATAAAAAATTTGATTGAGTTTTATCTAAATTCGGGTTACATTCCTTTTTTTAATGAAAACGATGTTATAGATTTAAACAGTTTTGGTGGTAACGACCTTTTGGCTGCCGAAGTTACAATTTTACTAAACGCACAAGAATTAATTATTCTTTCAACAATGAGAGGATCTGTCCACGGAGTTGGCGGAGGACAAACCAAACTGGATGCAATAGATATTGTTTCCAAAAGAAATATAAACGCGGTAATTGAAAACGGAAAAAAAGAAAATGTGCTTATTCAAAAATTCTTATGAAAAAAACAACGCTTTCAATATTAAATAAAACTAAATTAGCCGAACATCAAATTGCGAATCTTTCAAAAAGAGAAAGAGAAAGTATTCTTATCGAACTTTCAAATGAATTAAAATTACACAAAAAAGAAATTTTTTTTGCAAACAAAAAAGATATCGAAAATTCTGTTTCGAGCAAAAAATCGAAAGCATTTGTTGAAAGACTCACTCTAACGGAAAGTGGTTTTGAAGGGATGATAAATCAATTAAAAATAGTGTCCAACTTAAAAGATGTTCTAGGCGAAACAATTGAAGAAAAAACTCTTAAAAGTGGAATAAATCTTAAAAAAATCCGTTTTCCTTTGGGGGTCATTCTTATGGTTTATGAATCTCGACCGAATGTAACAATTGATGTTGTCGGACTTTGTATAAAATCTGGGAATGCTGTTATCTTAAAGGCTGGTAAAGAATCGATTTTTACAAATAAGATATTGCTTCTTTGCATAAGAAACACATTTAAAAAATTTAACATTAATTCTAGTTCGATAAATCTTTTAGAAGATATCAGTCATGAGGAAATATTAGAAATTCTTTCCAGAAGCGACCTTATTGATGTTGTTATCCCAAGAGGAAGTATAAATTTAATAAATGCAGTTGTGCAAAATTCCAAGATTCCAATTTTGTATCATTCTGCAGGAGGAGCAAGAGCATATATAGATAAAAGTGCAAATGCTAAAATGGCAATTGATTTGGTAATAAATGCGAAGACTCAAAGAAACAGCGTTTGTAATGCCTTGGATTGCGTTGTTATTCATAAAAATATTGTTGGAAGAATTCTTCCGGAATTAACTAAACGACTGTTAGATCATTCCGTTGAGGTTCGCGGGGACAAAAAAGAGATTCTTCGTTTCATTCGGAATGACAAAAATTCAAAAAAATTAGTAAAGAGGATAAAACAGACTTCGAAAGAAGATTTTTCAACAGAGTTTCTGGACGCAATCATTGCAATAAAAATTGTAGAAAACGCTGATGAAGGAGTAGACTTTATAAAAAAACAAACACATTACCACACAGAAATGCTTGTGGCAGAAGATAAAATAATTCAGGAAAAATTTATTCAAAATATAGACGCAAGTTCACTCATGATAAATTGTTCAAGCCGTTTGCATGACGGAGGGGAATTTGAAATGGGGGCCGAAATGGGAATAGCAACAGGAAAACTTCATGCAAGAGGGCCTGTTGGATTGCGCGAATTGACAACTTATAAATGGGTTGCATATGGCAACGGACAAATAAAAAAATAGTGTAAAATATACTAATATTCTTGTGTGTTAGTAATTAAATTATGAAAGATAAAAATATAGCAATTATCGGAGGAGGCCATATTGCCGGTGCAATAATAGAAGGATTAGTTGGCGCAGAAAAATCCAACGCAAAAAAAATTATTGTTGCAGATCCATCGTTGGAAAAATTGAAATCTCTTGAAGAAAAATTTAAAATAAAAACTTCACTAAATAATAAAGAAGCAGTAGAAGATGCAGACTGGATTCTGATTGCGGTAAAGCCTTTTGATGTTGGCAAAGTGATTGAGGAAATAAAAACAAATATTAATGAAAAGATTTTGATATCTGTTGCAGCGGGCGTAACGCTTTCAGAGCTCCAAAAATACACTTTAGGACCGGGTCAAAAAATAATAAGAATTATGCCGAATATTCCGGTTGCTTATCTAAAAGGTGTAATTGGGTTATTGGCAAATATAAACGTGTCAGAAAAAGAAAAATCAGAAATTGAGAAATTTTTTTCCCAAATCGGAAAAGTTTTTGTTGCAAAAACAGAAGAAGAATTTATATTTTTTTCTCTAACTCCCGGATGCGGACCTGCACTTGTAAGCTACTGTATTAATATGTTTACAAAAACAGCAATAGAATCTGGTTTAGATGAAAAATCTGCAGGTGAAATCGCAATGCAGATTTTTACCGGAACGCTTTTACATTTGCAGAAAAAAAAGCTTTCCCCAAAACAACTGCAGGAAGAGGTTGCAACAAAAGGTGGAGTAACCGAGCAAATAATAAAATCACTTGACGGGTCTGATATTCAAAGAATATTTGATAATGCTATTAAAAAAGGTCAGAATAAAATTCAAGAAATATACCACTCATACTTGATTTTGAAAAAGTAGATGAAATCAAAATCAAGTAATCGGGTATTATACACTATTTGCAAACCTGAGTTAGATGAGTATAGAAAGAAATTTAAAAGGAGGTGATAGAGCATGATTACTTATGAAGACTTTGAAAAAGTAGATATCAGGGTTGGGAAAATTGTTAGCGTTGAAGACTTTCCGGAAGCCAGAAAACCTGCTTATAAACTTACAATTGATTTTGGGCCGGAGATTGGAATAAAAAAATCATCTGTCCAAATAACCGTTCATTACAGTAAGGAAGAATTGGTTGGTAAACAAGTAATTGGAGTTGTAAATTTTCCTGAAAAACAAATTGGACCTTTCATGTCGGAATGTTTAACGCTTGGAGTGCCGGATGAAAACGGGGATGTTATTTTGCTAAGGCCAACCCTTGATGCAAAAATAGGTGGAAAAATGTTTTAAGTTGTTGCGGGTCCTGCCGCTCGTTCAATTAGCATTATTTGCTCGCAGTCTAACTCGTTTCACTCGAGCGAAACTCGCTACATAATGCTAGAATTTTACTCGCGTCACCCGCTTTGTTGTATAATTTAAATATGAAAACATTTGATAAAAAAGAAATTACGAAAAAATCGGAAAACATAGCGCAGTGGTATAACGACGTTGTGTTAAAAGCCCAACTTGCAGACTATGCTCCTGTTAAAGGGACAATGGTTATAAGGCCATATGGA
>JANWKV010000043.1 GCA_025451195.1 Candidatus Microgenomates bacterium
CCCTAAAGGTGTGGTCAAGTCCGGATTCAAATCCAAAAGTTTCGGTTATTACATAAGATGTGGAAACAGGGACAAGCGCGGCGCCAAAAATAGAAGCATTGAGTAGCCCGAATCCAAAAAGAAGCGCAGCAAAATCCCCGGCCAAAGGTTGTAGTGCAATTGCGGCATCCTTCGCGCTGTTTATTGATAGACCGTGTGTAAAAAGCGTAGCGGCACAGGCGATAATTATAAAAAATGAAATAAAATTTGTTATAAAAGATCCCAAAAATACATCTCCGCGTTCTATATTTATATCGTCTTTTGTCAGTTTTTTATCAACCACATAATCCTGGATAAAAAATTGACCCCAAGGGGTAATCGTTGTTCCGACAACCGCAACTAAAGTGATTAAAAAAGATTTATTAAATTGGATTGCCGGAGTAACCAGACTTTTTATTCCCAAGAGCCAATCAGGATGGGCAAAAACCGCGGATACTATATATACAATATAAAAAGCCGATGCAACAAGAAACAGCTTTTCAAGATTTCTAAAATTACCTTTAATAACCAGGAATAAGACAATCAGGCATGTGGCAGGTATTGAAATAATGTGTGAAACGTGGAAAATTTCAAATGCCGCCGCAATGCCGGCAAATTCGGCGGCAATTGTACCAATGTTTGATATAAGTAAAACAATCATGGTAAAAGTTGTCCAGCGTATTCCGTACTTTTCCCGGATAAGAGCGCCTAAGCCTTTTCCGGTTACAAGACCAAGCCTTGCGCCTATCTCCTGGGTAACGGCTAATGAGAAAGTTGTTATGAAAAGCACCCATAAAAGTGAATATCCAAATCTGGCGCCGGCTATTGAATATGTCGCAATTCCTCCGGCATCATTATCTACAGACCCGGAAATGATCCCAGGACCAAGTACTGCCAAAATCGGGAGAAAGCGGATAAAAAAATTTTTAAAGAATTTCATCTTCGTCTTCTTCTACAATAGCTTTTAGTAAATCGTCTATTAAAATAACCCCAATCGGTTTTTTGTCTTTATCAATAACCGGAAGGGTGCGCAAATTATAATCGGCAAAAAGTTTTAAGATACTGGAAATAGGTACGTGGGGATATGTAAATTTCTTGTCTTTAATTATATCCCCCATTAGAGAAATAGGGTCGCTGATAAGCAGGTTTCTGGTATTAACAATGCCTACGTATCTGCTGTTTCCGTTTGTCACAACAATTGATCCGGGCGCTGAATCCCTTTCGTTCAACTTTTTAATTGTTTCTTTTACAGTGGTATTTTTATCAACAGCAAAAAACGTTGGATGCATCAGCCCTCCGGCGGTGTTACTGGAAAATTTAAGTAATTTTTTAACTCTTGCCGACATTTCTTCACCAATTACAGACTGAATCTCTTTTTTCCTGAGAGGATTAAGATAGCGGAATACATCGGCAAGTTCGGCTGCGTGCATTTTATTAAGGATTTCCTTAAATCCTGTTGCAGGGAGTTCTTCCAAAATAGAAATTTGCGTCTGGTTGTTTGTTTCTTCAATCGCGCGGGCTGCTTTTTTTGCGTCAAGCGCGGCAACTATTCCCAGTCTTTCTCTTGCTCCCGCGTCTTCCAGGATATCGGCAAGCTCTGACGGATGAAGAGAATTCAATTTATTTTGCGCAAGCTTAATTTGAACGTTTCCGGTCTGGTAATCAAACGCCTGAATAAATTCCCACGGGATTACCCTGGATTTAATCATAAACGGACTAATGCCAAGCCTTCTGAGTATTCCCGCAAATCCAACGTCAATCCCTTCAACCTTAATCTCAGTTTCCATATCTATAATAACGTCGTTTACCCTGACAAGCCTTTTGCCGTCAATATCTATTACCTGTTTATCCAGTAAATCTTCGGCAAGATAAAAGTCTTTATGGTCGTAGGGTAGTAAAGGCGTATGTTGGGATATAAGAGTAAATTTTCCGTTTTCAAAATGCAAGGCGCTTGGGGCTAAAGTCAATTTTTTTTTACCTCTTTTGATTTCAATTTTAGAAACAGGAGGGCGGGGTCTGTTTTCAAAAACCGCCATATCAACAATTTTCCCAAAAGGTTGATCCTGGTAATATACGGTTTTTCCAATGATTTGACTTAAATACGTCATAATGTTTTAATTGTAGGAGTCAATTGTATTGTGTGTCAATCAGTAAATATAGTAATTTGATATATTGACAATTAGCAACATGTTTGTTAGAGTGCTAATTACAAATTAATTAAAAGTTGTTATAGAATATAAATATGGACAGAACAATTCCAGTCATACCAATTAGAGACGGCATAATTTTTCCAAACACAGATTCTGTTTTAACATTCGGCAGGCCGAAAAGTTTGGCCGCGCTTGAATCTTCGTTTCAGGGCGAACGTATTGTATGTTTTGTTTTGCAAAAAAATGCAAGACTCAACGACCCCTCAACTGAGGATTTATACGAAGTAGGAACGCTTGCACGTATTGAAAGAATGATCAGGACAAATGGTGAAATAAACGCGCAGGTTAAAGGGCTTGCCAGAGTTAAAATTTTATCTTACGAAGATCACCATTCATATCTTTTGGCAAAAGTAGCAGAACTTCCCGATGTTTTGGAAGACAGTGCCGAAGTTAAAGCGCTTTGCAACCACTTAACAGCCGAATTTAGAAAAGCGATGAACTTGGGTAAATCTGCCGACTTTCTTGTTTTCATGAACATAATGTCTGATAATTCTCCATCGGAGCTTGCCGATTTAATAGCATCTGTTTTAGATTTAAAGCCGACTGAGCGGCAAATGCTTTTGGAAATGACAAATGTAAGAGGGCGACTTGAAAAAATAGCGGAACTTTTGGCGCGGGAAATTAAAGTTTTGGATTTGGAGCGAAAAATTGCTTCAAAAACACAGGAGAGATTTGAAAAAGGAGCGAGAGAAGCAATGCTTAGAGAAAGGCTTAAAACAATCAAAACAGAGCTTGGAAAAATAGGGGACGAAGAAGACGACGAAACAGGAGAAATAAAAGAGCTGTTGGAAAAAATGAAAAAGGCGGGAATGCCTGAAGAAGTAGAAGAAAAAGCAAGAAAAGAAATAAAAAAGCTTGCCCAAATGAATCAGTTTAATCCCGAGGCAGGTTACGTTAGAAATTATCTGGAATGGCTGGTTGGCCTTCCATGGAGTACTGAGAGTAAAGATCAGGATGATATTAAAGAAGCTGAAAAAATTTTGGATGAAGACCATTTTGGACTGTCTAAGGCAAAAGAAAGAATTGTTGAATATTTGGCTGTCAGGAAATTATCCGGCAAAATGAAAGGTCCGATACTTTGTTTTGTAGGTCCTCCGGGTGTTGGAAAAACATCTATCGGTAAATCAATTGCCAGGGCACTGGGGCGGAAATTCGTCCGGGTATCGCTTGGCGGAATAAGAGACGAAGCAGAAATAAGAGGACACAGGCGTACATATGTTGGCGCACTCCCCGGTAGAATTATTCAGGGGATTAAAGATGCAGGAACAAAGAATCCTGTTTTTATGCTGGATGAAATAGATAAAGTAGGGGCAGATTTTAGAGGTGACCCGTCAAGCGCACTTTTGGAAGCCTTAGATCCTGAACAAAATAATTCGTTTTCCGATCATTACCTGGAAGTTGCTTTTGATTTGTCAAACGTAATGTTTGTGACAACAGCCAATATGCTGGACACTATTCCGCCTGCTCTTCGGGACCGTTTGGAAATTATTACTTTTGCCGGCTATACTCAGGACGAAAAGTTTACAATTGCAAAAAATTTCCTTTTCAAAAAGCTAATGGAGAGTAACGGATTGTCGGATAAAAATATAGAGATTACAGATAACGCGCTTAAATTTGTCATCTCCCATTATACGAGAGAAGCAGGAGTTAGAAATTTGGAAAGAAAACTCGCAAATATTTACAGGAAAGTTGCAAAACTGATTGCCGAGGGTAAAGAAGAAAAGGTTATTGTTATAGATGAAACTGTCAGTAAATATTTGGGTCCGATTAAATTCAGCGCAACTCTTATTGAGAAGAAAGACGAAATCGGCCAGTCAACAGGTTTGGCTTGGACAGAGGCAGGAGGGGATATTTTATTTATAGAAGTTGCCTTAATGCCCGGAAAAGGTACGCTACTGCTTACCGGCCAGCTTGGTGATGTTATGAAAGAGTCTGCCCAAGCAGCACTATCTTACATAAGGTCCCGTGCGCATACCTTTGGGATACCGGACAAAACATTCCAAAAAACAGATATTCATGTCCATGTGCCCGAAGGCGCGGTACCAAAAGACGGGCCAAGCGCGGGATTGGCAATAACATCCGCGATATTATCGGCACTTACAAAAACTCCCATTAAAAGAACGGTTGCCATGACAGGAGAAGTTACGCTGCGCGGAAGGGCACTCGAAATAGGCGGGGTAAAAGAAAAAGTTATCGCTGCGCATAGGGCGGGGATTAAAACAGTAATTTTGCCCAAAGAAAATAAGAAAGACCTGGAAGAATTGCCAAAAGAAGTATTAAAAGAAGTGCAGTTTGTATTTGTATCGCATATGGATGAGGTTTTGCCTGTTGCGTTTGCCCGTCCTGTTGGCGGCAGCGGATCCAAGGAAGCTCTGTCCAAAAACCCGCAATCTGTGTCTTTACACATGCCTAAGCTCCAACAAATAGATTAATATTTCCCCTCGGTCATTTGGTAAACAAAATACATCCTTTGAAAAAAAGTTTGTAAAGAAAGTATAAGTAAAACTATAAATACCAACTCCGCGGGATTAAATCCTAAAAAATGGAATCCGGGAAATAAAATATAAGAAAGCAGTGCAATAAAAAGCCCGATAATTCTTTCCGGTCTTTCCATAACACCGGGCATGTTATCGTTGGAAATTCCGGTGCCTCTTGCCCTCATATAGCTTATAAGAAAAGATAAAAGTAAAAAAGAAAGGCTTAACTCAAGTCTTACAACAACCGAAAATGAAAAAGCGATTATATATAAAAAATCCGATACCCTGTCAAAAACAGAATCTATAACGCCTCCGAAAACAGTTACTTTTTTAAACTTTCTGGCAACCGCGCCATCTAACATATCCAAAAAGTTAAAGGGAAGAATGAATAAGGCAATCAAAAAATCCCTTTGCAAAAGGAAAATGTAAAACAAAACCGGAGGCAATAAGCCCAAAAACGTCAGAACGTTCGGGTGGACAAATTTAAAATATGGTAAAATCCACGTAAACCTTTTTTCAATCGGCTTTTTAAATAAACTTAACATATGCTATGCAAAATTGATTTACATACCCACTCCGGCCTATCTTTTGACGGGGGGCTTACACTTATTGATTATACTAAAATATTGCAACAAAATGTTTTGGATGTTGTGGCTGTTACCGACCACAATACTATAACTTTTGCAAAAGAATTGCAAAAAAAATTCGGAAGAAAAATTATTGTCGGGGAAGAAATTGAAAGCCTGGACGGGGAAATAATAGGACTGTTTTTGCAAAAAGAAATTCCTCCAAAACTTTCAGCCTTTGAGACAATCCAGAGGATTAAAATGCAAAACGGGTTAGTTTATATTCCGCATCCGTTTGAAATACAACGGAAATCTATTAAGATAAAAATGTTTGAAAAAATAAAAAAAGAAGTAGATATTGTTGAGGTTTTTAACGGAAGATCAATGTTTCGCGGGAAAGAATTAAAAGATAAAGAAATTTTACAGTTTAAAAATTTTTTTACAGCAAGTAGCGACGCGCATTGTTTTCTTGGTGTTGGAAAAACTTACACCGGAATTTCCGGAGTACCAACAAGGCAAACCTTACTTAAAGCTTTAAAAAAAGGGGTACTTGTTAAAAATTACCCCCCATTGATTTCTTACCTTTGTCCGTTTATAAACAAAATAAAAAAACGCGCTCATTTATGAAAAATGTTCTTTTTTTAATAAACCCTTTGGCAAATGAAAATCTTGCCGTAAATGTCTGGAAAAATTATCAAAAAAAACATAAAGATCTGCCAAAAAATCCTGTAAATGTTTTAGATGTTAAAAACATAAAAAAACTGATTGAAGAAAAGTCGCCCGATATTGTAGCTGTAGCAGGCGGGGACGGGACAATAAATGAGATAGCATCGGCAATTTTAACTCTTAAAAACAAACCTGCTGTTGCGATTTTACCTTTTGGTTTTGGCAACGCGCTTTCTTACTGTTTGGGGGTGGAAACAATAGAAAAATCTTTATTTGTCTTAAAAAATGCAAAAAACACACTGGCAGTTGATGTTATGAAAACCAATATAGACTCAAGTTCGGTAGGCCTTTTTAATATAAGCATGGGTTTTGACGCTCGCATTGTATACGACCGGATGCACGACCGTTACATAGGCCTTAGGTCCTACATTGTTTCCGCTGCTAAAAATTTTATTTTCCACCCAAAAAAGCGGCTTATTATTACTGTTAACGATCAATTTTTTCTGGATGCAACAGCGTCGTCTTTGGTGGTTGCCAACGCGCCCACAATTGGCAAAAACTATCTTATTGCCCCAAATGCAAGGCTAAACGACGGACTTTTGGATTGTACGCTTTTTTCAACAAAATACGCGTACCTTACAAACATGAGGCTTAAAGGATTTAAGCATCCATTCTATTCGGAAGAGGGAAAAATACATTTTAAAGCAAAAAAAATAAGGATAGACGGAGACCCATTTGTGCAAATAGACGGCAACCCTTTTAAAAGCCAGGACGGAATAGAAATTATTATCAAGAAAAAAGCAATTAATTTTTTGCGAAATGAAAAATCGCTGATAGACCAAAACCACGACTCGTTTATTCTATGATTTATATACTTTTCTATTCTTTATGGTATTTTTTGCCTGCAGGTCTTGCGAATTCTGCCCCAACTATCGCGAAAAAAATTCCTTTTTTTAAAAATTTTTCATATCCGTTGGATTTTAATAAATCAATCGGAAAGGTTCGCGTGTTTGGAGACCATAAAACATTAAGAGGTTTATTAAGCGGAATAGCAGTCGCAATTTTGGTTGTTTTATTACAAGTTTTTCTTTACAGAACAAGCAGCTTTTTTCGTTCCGTAAGTCTTATAAATTATGATTTTATAAACCCTTTTATTCTTGGTTTTTTGTTTGGATTTGGCGCGTTAATGGGCGATGCTTTTAAAAGTTTTTTTAAGAGGCGGTTTTCGATCAGCTCAGGGGAGAGTTGGTTTTTCTTTGACCAAATTGATTATATTATTGGAGGATTGATAGCGGTTTCTTTTTACGCGCCAATCGGCTTTATTTATTACATAACGATTTTTCTCGTTTGGTTTTTTCTCCATATCGGCGGATCGTTACTCGGATTTTTTCTGCGTCTTAAAGATACGCCGCTTTAATTTCTCAGCTTTTTGCGGCAAAGCAGAGCGTTTTAACAATCATTTTAACAAAAGAGGAGTCTTTTGTGAGCTGGGAATTTTGGCTTAAATAAATTCCCACTTTACGTTTCCAAACAATCGGAAATTTTTGTTTAATTAGCCTTTTATTTTTTAATTCTTCAATTACGGCTGTTTTTGGAAGCAGAGCAACCCCTTTTCCTAAAATTGCCAGCTCTTTAAGAAAAGTTGTGCTTGTAGACGTTGCCAATATATTCGGTTCAATTTTGTTTTTAAGGAAGGTGTTGTCTACAAAACTTCTTGTGTGGGACGAGTTGTTATATAAAATAAAAGGAATTTTGAAAAGAGGTAAGCTAAATTTTCCAGAAGAAACCGGAATTAATTCTTCTTCGTACTGCCCGATGAGTCTTGCATCGCCGGTTTCTGAATTTTTTAAATCCAAAACATAAATACAAACATCCAAAAGATCCTTAGACAAAAATTTTTGCAGATTTGTTGAGTTATCAATTATAACTTCGGTTATGTAATCTTTACCGGATAAAAATTGCGGATTTCGGGAAAGTGTAATTGCCGCGTTGTCAAAAAGTCCTACAGTGTATGTTTTTTTTCTGTCCAGCCTTTTTTTTGGGTTTTTTATACCTTCCCAAATTTGGATTATTTTTTTTGCCATAAAATAAGCCGATTTTCCGTCTTCTGTTACCGAAAAATTTTTATTATTACGGATAATAAGTTTTACTTTTAACTCCTTCTCCAACCGTTTTAAAGATAAAGAAAGCGCGGGCTGTGTAAGATTAATTTTTTTTGCCGCTTTTGTAATAGAACCGGTCTCGTAAATTGCTATAAATCTGTATAAGTTTTCCATATTCCTTAACTCAAATTTATAAATAGAGTATGAATTATATTTATAAAAATTTCTTATGTATTATAACATATATTAATTTTACTTTTATATTCACATTTGTTAGGATAACTGAATGGAAGATAAAAAAATAAAAATCGCTATAGTCGGAATTGGCAACTGCTGTTCTTCCCTTGTTCAGGGTTTAACTTACTACAAAGACGCCGACCCTTCAAAAAAAATAGTCGGACTAATGCACACTGTTTTGGGCGGATATAAAATTTCCGACATAGAAGTGGTCGCGGCATTTGATGTAAACGAAACTAAAGTGGGCAAGGATTTGTCCGAGGCAATTTACGCAAAACCCAACAACACAAAAATATTTGCAAATGTGGGAAAAACCGGGGTTATTGTCCAAAACGCAAAAGTGATGGACGGAATTGGAGAATATCTAAAGGACGTTATAAATCCAAGCAGCAGTCAAATTGCAGACCCTGTTGAAATTCTTAAAAAATCAGGCGCGGAAATCCTTATAAACTACCTGCCCGTTGGAAGCCAGACAGCTGTTGAATACTGGGCAAATGTTTGTCTGCAGACAAACATTGCAATGGTAAATTGCATTCCGGTCTTTATCGCGTCAAATAAAGACTGGGCAGAAAAATTTGCGAGTGCCGGAGTACCAATAATTGGCGATGATATTAAATCCCAGGTTGGAGCCACCATTGTCCACCGGACTTTGGCAAATTTATTTTTAGACAGGGGAATGCCGATTGACAAAACATATCAGTTAAATGTTGGCGGCAACACCGATTTCCAGAATATGCTTGAAAGAAGCCGTTTAAAATCCAAAAAAATTTCCAAGACACAATCGGTAACATCCCAACTGGAACTTCAGAACGAGCATATAGACCCGGAAAACGTTTATATTGGGCCCAGCGATTATGTAAGTTTTCTCCACGATAACAAGGTTGCCTTTATAAGGATTGAGAGCAGGCACTTTGGCGATGTGCCGATGAATATCGAACTCAGGCTTTCTGTCGAAGATTCCCCAAATTCCGCGGGTGTTGTAATAGATGCAATCAGGCTTGCAAAACTGGCCTTAAATAAGAAAATCGGCGGGCCACTTGTTGAGCCGTCAAGCTATCTTATGAAATCTCCTCCAAAACAATTTACAGATGCCGACGCAAAAAAGAATGTTGAGAATTTTATTTCTTCCAATTCCTAAAACTACCGGAAAGCAGGTGTAAACCGGTAAATTTTTGTCGTATATTCCTGGTCACTTTTATCTATCGCTGTAATTTGGTAGTTGTAGTTTGTATTTACTTTTAAAGCTTCGGGCGGAATTGTAAAAGAATGGGTTGTTGTAAAATCCGTTTCGGGATATGTTAATTTCCCAAGCGATAAGAATGCCAGAATATTTTGCATAGGTGTGTCTTCCCAATAATACAAGGTGCCTTTAGAGGGAGATGATGTTGTCCAGGAAATTGTCGCGTTACTAAGAGGCAGAGTATTGTCCGTCATATTTGTAACCGAAAAAAGCGGAGTTGCGCCTTCTGTTGCTATAAAATTTGTTGAGTCCTGCGCATGTTGGGCTACAATCATTCTTGTTGTAACAATTGTCGGGGTTGCAATTAAAATAACAAGCATTGTTACAATTGCCATTTTTGTAAATTTATCTAAATCTAAAAAAGTAATCAACAACTGCTTTAAAAAGCTTCTTCTACCGGGTAGCGCATTATATCCTTCAACAGGCTTTTTCCTCATAGGTACAGTATATGTACAAGTTTTTAAAAATACCAGCTTTTTAGTTTAAGAGCATATATTACTCACATATAAAAATGTACGGGCGGTGCCCTGTAAGGGCTCTTTTCCTAAAATGATTTGTGCCGCTTTGCGCAAAACACAGTAAGAAAAGTATATAATATTTAGTATGGTACTCCTTTTGTTTTTTGCTTTTTTATCCGGCCTTGTTACAATTTTGGCTCCGTGTATTTGGCCGCTTCTGCCTATTATTCTTTCCGCAACATTTGGGAGTAAAAGCCATCACAGGCCTTTAGGACTTACTCTTGGGATAATGGTCAGTTTTGCCGTAATAACTCTTACTATCTCCAGCCTTGTTAAACTTTTTCATTTTGATCCGAATGTCCTTCGGCTTTTGGCAGTTGTAGTGATAGGTTTTTTGGGGCTTACAATGATTATTCCGGCTCTTTCCAAAATTACGGAAGGATTTGTGAGCAGATTATCGGGAATTTTCGGAAGCAAAGTGCAACAAGGGTCTGGATTTGGCCCGGGATTTATAACAGGACTTTCCGTTGGAATTGTCTGGTCACCTTGCGCGGGACCAATTCTGGCCGCAATTGCCGCGCTTGCCGCAACCGGTAAAGTAACAGGCAGCGTTATATTAGTGACCATTGCATATGTAATGGGCGTTGGTATTCCTCTTTTTATATTTGCGATAAGCGGCCAGACGATTTTTAACAAAGTAAAATTTATTTCATCTCACACGGGCAGAATCCAGCAAGTTTTCGGAGTTATTATGCTTTTAACAGCTTTGGCAATTTATACAAATTACGACACGTATTTACAGGCGCAGTTATTAAACAAATTTCCCCAGTTTAGTTCCGCGCTCAACGGATTTGAAAGTCAAAATGTAGTTTCCCAGCAGCTAAACGTGTTAAAAGGCAATAATTCCCAAACTCCAAAAATAGATACAATGGCGCTTTTTAATACAAATTATCCGGCACCTGATTTTGTAGGGATTACCAAATGGCTCAATACAGAAAAACCCTTAACAATTGCTAATTTAAAAGGTAAAGTTGTATTGGTTGATTTCTGGACATACACTTGCATTAATTGTATCCGTACTCTCCCGTTTGTCACTTCGTGGTATGACAAATATAAAGATCAAGGGTTTGTTGTAGTTGGAGTGCACACACCCGAATTTGCATTCGAACACGAAACAACAAATGTTTTAAATGCAATCAAAATGTATAAAATTCATTATCCGGTCGCGCAGGATAATGATTATTCAACTTGGAATAATTTCAACAACCAGTATTGGCCCGCGGAATATTTAATAGACGCAAACGGAAATGTCCGAAGGACACATTTTGGGGAAGGGGAATACGACCAGACAGAAATGGCTATTCAGGCTTTACTTAAAGAAGCCGGGCATAATATTCAAAGCAAACTGGATAACATGCCGGATCAAACCCCAACAACCCAACTTTCGCCCGAAACTTATCTTAATTCCGACAGGATGCAATATTATTACCCCGGTGGAAACGCCGGAAGCGCGGACAATGAAAATTTTATGTTGTCTGACAAAATCCCTGTTAATTCGTTTAGTCTGGGAGGCTACTGGACGATAGATGCAAACAGTGCAACATCTGGGCAAGATGGAGTTTTAACGTATCATTTTTATGCAAATAAAGTATTCTTGGTCTTGAGCCCAGGCTCTAATACAAATCCAAAAATAAAAGTAATGCTGGACGGAAAAATTCTTAATAGCTCAAATTCCGGTTCCGACGTTTCCAATTCTATGGTAACGGTTGATTCCGACAGATTATTTAATCTTATAGATCTAAAAGGGAATATTGGTGAGCATACACTCCGTTTGGAATTCCAAACTCCGGGCATTCAGGCTTTTGCATTTACATTTGGTTAATGGACATCTTCAAATTGTTTTAATTAAGCTCTCTCAAATTTAAAAACCTATAGTTTGCATTATTGGTTGAATTATTGTATAATTTTAACTTAATATTTTAATTATGTTTGCACACGGACGCTTTAGAGAGATAAATCCAACAATGCATAGGGAGTTCCTTCCTCCCGCTACTCCTCAAGGGCAGGTTGAAGCTTGTTACAGAACAATTAATGCGTTTACGCAAAATCATGTTCCAGGGGTAAGAAGTTCTCCAGAAGTTTTAATATTACGAGATTACGAAAAAATTCTTGGCGGTATTGCAACAACACCCTCTTTAGCCAATGACCCACGTATCGCTAGGCGGGTTATGCTTACTACAGTAGCCCTTCTTGACGCAACAGTTATAGATGAAATTATTCCATATCATCACTCCGGGGGGGTAGGAAAAGGTACTTACACCAGACTTGGTGGGTTTAGAACAGGAGAAGGTGAATTGAAGTTAGTTAACGGTGACCACGAAATTGCATACATGACAAATCGTGAAAAAGAGAGAATTATTAGTGAACAGATATCAACTTATAGTACAATACCTGTTAGTTCGGTCGAGCAGTTAATGCTTGCTTATCAGCAAAATAATCAAGGCAAATTCACATTCACCAGGGACATAACTTTTGAAGAATATCAAGAAATTGTTGCAAGGACTCCTGCCGGGAGAGAAATAAATGTGGTACTCCCTATATCATTGAACCAAAATTATGGGCTTATATTAAGCTCCTATTATCGTAATTTTGGAACAGGAGTTAGGTCCGAATTGCCACGACAGGATGCTTGGTTATCTTTTTTGGAAAATGGTCTTTCGGTTATTTATCCATTTAATCAGCAGCAAGTATCAATCCCACTAAATCAAATACCAGAAAATCAGTTAATGGCTAAATTCGATGATGTTTTAAGTCGGGGATTGGGATTACGGGGGGATCGGCATGATCAAAGACGTTGGCGTTCAGACAGGCGTCTTTCCAGTATAGAAGAAGACGATGAAGAACGTGTTTTGCAGTGGCTCGAACAACACAAGAGTCATTACAGGGAGCATTTTGGAAGACAAAGTAACGGATTCATGCTAACAAGATCCGGAGCAAGCGCAAATGAAGCTGCAATACTTTCCGCCCACGAGCTGTTGGATTTAAAAAATCAAGCCTTTAATGCTCATATTGTTGGAGGTAATGCAGGTTGGTATTACGAAAACCAACCGAGTCTTGATAATTTATTTTCCCTAACAGATAATCCAGCCGACGCCTCTGTAATTTTTATCAATTACAATCCCAGCACTCCTTATTTTCCAAAACCTGGTGAACAAGACTATGAATCTTTACGCGACAGTACAATCCGAAGTCTTTACCAAAGAGCAAAGCAACGGGAATCAACCGGAGAAAAGTTTGTTTTGGTTGTAGATAAAACATCAAATTTGCTTTTTTCTGTTGTTGATACTTATGGTCCTTTACCCTCTAATTTAACTGTTTTGGAAACAGCAAGTTTAACAAAACATCAGGAAGGTGGTACTAATTATTTTTTTGGCGGAGTGTGGACTTATGGCGCAGAAGATGTTTCAGGAGCACTTCACGATTCAATAACAGATTCCCTTGGAACAATTACTCCTTGGGGAATTGCAAATTTACCCAGACACACAAGATCTTCAATGGAATCAATGGCGCGTCAAGCAAAATTAAATCAGGCAGCTCTTGTTCATGGGTTAGAACAAGCGCAAAGGTCGTTACCAGCCCATGCAAGACTTAGTCTTCAGTTATGGGATTTGTATGCATTTATTGTTCCAGATCTAAATCTTTTGGCGAAAGAATATCTGCGAAGTAATAATAGAAGCAATGGAATGTTAACAGGTTCTGATACTTATGACTTTTCCAGTTATGTTAACCAATTTTACTTAAGTTACCGTCTTATGGAAACCTTGAAATCAAGTATGGGAGTTGCGGAGCAGGCAAGTTTTAATTTAAATGATACAACGGTTATGGGGGTAAACTCTTCGATTCCGGTTGGAAATTCTTCAATTAGTCATAGTATGATTAGATTATCTTATGGTTCAAGGGCAACACCCCAACAATTAAGATTAATTGGAAAAAAGCTCGGAGAAACTCATGCTGATTTTGTTAGGTCAAGAAGACGAAGGCCTTAATAATTTGAGGATTCAATTTTATTCTTCAGGTTGCGGGGTAAAAATCTGCGTGCAACGCATTGCGCATGCAAATGAGGCAGGTTTTTTTATTCCTGAGGTTCCGGGGGTAAAAATTCTTCTCCTCCGCTAACTGCAGGATTTGGATATTCCTCCGGCTTGAGCCAGTATACATATTTACATCCGGTTGCTTTGCGTGCTTCTTTGTCCCATCCGGCAGTTGAGCATTTTTTCATTTTTTTACCCGCGTTTGTTGTAAATAAAACAAGCTTATTTCCACAATCAGGACACTCTTCATCCAAAGGCTCGGTTGTTCCGTTTATCCATTCTACATAGTCACACCCGATTACTTTTTTGGTTGCGCTGTCCCATTTACCGGTTGAACATTTTTTCATTTTTTTACCAAAACGTGTTGTTGCCAATATTAAAGGGCTCCCGCATTTGGGGCATTTTTCGTCCAGCGTAACAGGTTCGACTGCAAACCATTTTACATAATCACAGCCAACGTTTTTTTTAGTTTCCGGGTCCCAACTGCCCTTAGAACATCTTTGAAGTTTCCGTCCTGTTTTTGTGGTAGTTATTTCGCTAAGTGGGCTCCCGCATTTGGGGCATATTCCTTCCGGAGTTTCTTGTCCTGATTTTGCCGAATGGGCAATTTTTTCTTCTGCATTATCTTTTGCCATAAGACATTATAAACGATTTTTATTAAAAATTGCAAAAGCTAAAAAAATCATCTATCTTAGATATATGAAAAAAGAAGTATTAGGAGGTATGCTTGGTATACTTCTTGTAATTGCGGGTGTTACCTCTTTTTACTTTTACCTTAACGGTTTAAAAGTATCAAATAATCTTTTGCTTTTAATTTTGGCAGTTGTTACTTTTGCTCCCGGTGTATTTATTTTGTACCGCTCAGGAAAAATAGATATTTATAAACCAAATATAGTCCCAATAGAAGAGTTGGGTATTGCCGGCAAAAAGGGCCAGTTAATAGAAAAAAACAACAAACTGGCAAACGAATGGAAACAAACAACCGAACAGGCAGACAAACTAAAGCTACTTAGCATTCAAACCGGGGGCGGAGAAGGAAAATAAACAGGATTCTGTTTTCCGTCATTGACAAAATTTGTTTTCCTGATATTATCTTAAAGAATGAATTCAAAAATTGTTATTGCAATAATTGTATTAATTCTTATATTAGGCGTTGGCGGGTTTTTGCTGGTTGGTAAATCAAAAGCACCTTCTCAATCCCAAACAACAGGGGCTGAGCCAACAAAGCCAACTCAAAATAATATTTTTACCTCAATTAAAGATGCGCTTTCCAAATCAATAAGCCTGCAATGTTCATTTACAGACGAAAGCGGCAGGCAAATAACCGCTTATATTAAAAACGGTTTGGTCAGATCAGATATTGTTGCAACAGATCCAAAGCAATCAGGCAGCGTGATTCTTGCAAAAGATAAAAAAGTATATTTTTGGAATGGCAAACAAGGATTTATGATGGTAATGCCATCTGTTGAGCCAACACAGCCGGCAGCAATGGAAAAAACACCAACAGGCACAACAAGTTCGGGTAATGAGGCACAGGATATGATGGCGGCAATGGAAAAATACAAAAACAGTTGCAAACCGGCAGTTGTTGCGGATAGTGAGTTTACTCCGCCAACAGACGTAACTTTTCAGGATATGTCAAAAATGATGCAACCTCAAGTAACATTACCTGCAGGTGCAAAAGGCACAACCGGCGGATACGCCGTTCCATCTCAGTACCAACAATACATGCAGCAAAACCAGCAAAAAACTCCTCAAGGATATTAAGTAATCTTTCTCCTACTATTTACATCTAACTTCTAACTATTAACTTCTAACTATTAACTTCTAACTACTTAAAACTATTAATTTTTTCTTTTTACTAGTCACAGTAAAATTTAAAAGTCCAACTCAACTTATTGTTACAGTTTAATTGACTTTATTACAGGATTATAATATACTTCCCTTCATGGCAAAATTTGGAAGACCAATCGAAGCATTACGAAGCACTTGGCAAATGGCAACGTCCCGTTTAGGAAGAAGAAATAGAGCAGCAGTAGTACCGCAGGCTTATCAAACTCCGCTAGAGCCAGAACAATCTGTGGGTTATGCGCCTTCAACACTTGGAATGGGTTTAGATATTTTTAGCTCAGACAAGGCAGTAAAAGCACAAGGAATAGCACGGTTCCAAGATCACTTACCCGAAATTTCTTCAATTGGCTCAACAGCTAACGCGCTTTTAAGAATTCATGAACTTATAACACCGGATGTAACTTATGCTGATTTACCTGAAGAGGCCAGATCAGACATGAGGAGTGGTTTACTGCTTTTTGACAGGCCGGATACGCATCGTTACACACAAGCTTATAGAGAAATTGTGTCCTCCCCTGATATGAAAGATCTTTTTATGACAGGCAATATGAAAGGATTTTATGCTCAAGTTCAGGCACAACTTACAGAAAGAATGGAACCTCTTACGACAATTACTGGAGAACCTCAGCTAAAAGGAGCACTGCGTTCATACGGGTCAAGACAAGTTGAAGGTTATCCGGAGGAAGAACATGTTTTTGCAGCTCATACTATGGTTATGGCAACTGAAATGGGCTTAGCGTTTTCATCAATGGATTCAAGAATAATATTTCCTGATGCTTATTACGGTCTTTCTGTTGGACTTGACCAGGTTTATCAAAAACTTTGTGATAGATACGATTCCATGCCGGTTAACACAACCGACAGACAAAGTGTTTTTGCCCGCGAAGCATTTTTTCAGCTTCTAGGGACAAGAGTCTTGCACCCGTTTTGGGATGCAAATGGCCGGACATTTGCCGCACAACTTGTAACATCTCTTCAAAAACAAGGCTACTCAGATGCAACAACGGACCGAGCAATGCAGGCATCAGAAGAACTTGCACCAATTGCGGATAAAATGGTAGAAACAGTACTTAGAAATGCGCAACTTAGTTTAGTAACAGACAGAGATCAACCACTTCATTTGTCGGTACGTTTCAATGTTGCAATGAGAAATAGTTATATGACTCTTCTAAGACAAGAAATTGAACACGCCATAGAAACAGCAGACCAACCAGATAGCCCATACAACAAACTTATTCAACAAGGAGCAGAAATATTATCCCAGGTCGCATAAACTCCACTTAATTACAAAAGGAAAAAGAATTTGTTTCTAATCTCTAACTTATTTTAAATTACTCGGATTTTTTTGTGGACTTTCTTTTCTTTTTTGGGGATTTCTCAATAGTTTCTGTTTTTGGTTCTAAAACTTCTTTAACTTCTTCTTCAACCTGCGCTTTAGTTGCCGCATTTAATATTTCCAGTATTTTATCTACCTTGACAGTTAATGCGTCCAGTTGTGCTTTATAATCATTATTTTGCGGCACATTTTGCGGTCTGTTTTGCGGAAAGTTAGGTCTGCTAAAATTTCTATTATCCGGTCTTCTGTCTTGCCCTGCGCCACTTTGCCTAAAACAATCTCTGCATAAAACAGGTTTTTCTCCTGTTGGCCTAAATGGTACTTTACAATCTTTGCCGCAATTACTGCAGACTGCATCATACATAACAGTAGGTCTTGATTTATCAAAGCGGTTGC
>JANWKV010000044.1 GCA_025451195.1 Candidatus Microgenomates bacterium
CCTGGATATCAATTTCGTCACTGTTTAAACTTGATAGTACAGATACAATAAAAGTAGTCTTAGCTTTTCTCTTATTATTGATCATCTTCTATTTATTAGACAATCAATCTTACCATACCGATCGTTTAACTACATGGATTTTTTTCTTTATTCTGATTGGAATAATTCAACAATTTTTAAGTTTAAAAACAAAATAACATGTCTACGAAAAAGATTTTTATTTATTTACTAGTTATACTATTAATAATTATACCGTTCTTTTGGTTAAAACCCGGGGAGGTAAATTTAGGAGGTGATTCATCGCGTGGTTATTTGTACCAGCCCTTTAAATTTATCACAGATTATTCCCTGTACGGTATCAATCCCTGGAATATTGGTTCAGAAATGATTGGGTATTTTCTAATACCATTTTCTGCATTTTTAGGAATAATTCTAAGTTTTGTTAAAACTTCCCACAATCTTGTAAATATTTTTAACAGTTTTTCATTTACGCTTGCTTTTTTGGGGACTTACGCTTCCATTTATTACCTTATAAAGGATTCTGACAAAAATAATAATAAAAATTTAGGATTTGCACGGACGGTGGGGATTATTGGTGGTCTTTTTTACATCTTTTCACCTACAATGACAAATTGGGACAAACCGCTATTAACGTTTAATCAAATATTTCTTGACCCAATCATGTTTCTCTTTTTATACAAATACTTAAGTACAAAAAAAATACATTATGCAATTCTTGCGATAGTAACAACATTTATATTTGCACCTAATTTTAGTTTTATTGGAGCTCCGACCTTTTTTTCATTTTACCCTTTTGTTCTCCTATTTTTAGTAGCCTGGATTTATTTAGTAAGGAAAACGTCTTTGAATTTCAAACAGATCGGTTTTTTAATAATTCTATTTATTGGAGTTCAATCATTTCATTTAATCCCCCAAATAATTGCAATTGCTAATCCAACTTCTATTGCTGCAAAAAGGGTTTTTTCTAATTCTGGTTTTAATTATCCAGCATATTTTAAATCTGTGGCGGAGGGTGTTAATGTCGCATATAATTTTTTAGGACTTCCTCAATACAGTCTTCCATATGGAGTATTATTTTTTGTTTTTCCTTTTATTATTGTATTTTCTCTTATACAAAAAGTTAAAAATGGAGCGGATAAATATTATAGAAAGACTTACCTGTTACTTATTATTTGTTTTCTATTACTACTTTTCTTTGTTTCAGGAAAAATAACAAACGTTGGGTTGCAATTCTACGCAAATCTTTTTAATATTCCGGGGTTTGGAATGTTTAGAAACTTTACAGGACAATTTATGACAACATTTTCTTTCTTTTACTCTTTGGTTATTGGATTTGGTCTTTATATTCTTTTTAAATCTAAAAAAAAGAAA
This sequence comes from Candidatus Microgenomates bacterium, assembly GCA_025451195.1. GTDB lineage: Bacteria > Patescibacteriota > Microgenomatia > Levybacterales > UBA12049 > JANWKV01. The sequence goes on from JANWKV010000044.1 coordinate 1,393, forward strand.
ATTAGTTTTATTCTATCAATCTTCGTTTTAATTCTTCTCATTGTAAGAGGGTGGCCGCTTATTAATGGAAGCATACTCTATTTGCCTACATTTCAGTCAAAAATTTCGACTCCATATATTCCAACTAAATCTTTTGAAAATGCTCTTTCTTACATCACAGACATTCCAACAGATTCAAAACTTCTTGTTTTACCTCTCAATGATTGGGGTTATCTTATGGTCCCTGGTCAAGATGGAGGATTATATATGGGGTCATCTATTATTGGTCCTCTCACGCTTAAGCAAGATTTTGGAAGTTATAATAGTATGGGATTTTTGGGAAATACGTTTATGCAAGCTATAAAAGAGAAAGACACAAAGACTATTGTTAATACTTTATCTTTATTTAATATTCAAGATATTTTTTGGGAAAAGGATCCGTTTATTTACAAGAAAAATTTCCCAAGTTTTCCTTACGATTCTACTCAAAATTTTATTCCTTCTGAAGTTAGTGCCTATGAGACTTTAGTAAAATCGCTACCAATAATCAATACAAAAGTCTTTAACAAAAATATTTTACTTATGCATCTTAACCCAACTCAAGTTTTTCCTAAAATTTATGCTTCAAAGAGTATAACATATGCTGTAGATCCTTCAGACAGCCCATTTCTTGTACAAGATGTGGTTAATAATCCTAATACTATACTTCAGTCTCAAGATTTTCTTGCAGACAACAATGATGACGTTTCTTTTGAAGCAACTCCTTATACTGAATTAGCTGGGCTTTATGACAATCTTCAATTCCATGTGGCGGCACCGTCGGTATCATGGAGACCAGGAAGCATATTATACCCTTTAGTTATCTGGAAAGAAGAGAGATCATTGAGAAATGCCCAAGGGCAGGATAGATCCACATTAACTTTTCTTTATTTGGCTAAAAGGGTTGAAGAGTTAAGAAAATGGTCGAATGATATTCCTATTTCTAAGAAGAAAGTTACCTTACCTAATACGTCTTTCAACTCGTTATTGAATTGGTCTAGGTATAATAGCTGGGAAGCGGTAATTTCTCTATACGAGAAATATGCTGATGAACTTACTGCTTATATTAATCAATTGTCTCAAGATCAAATAACTTCACAGAAAATTCAGGCACTAGAGCAATTTGAACAACAACGTTCTCATTTAATTCAGATTATTGAAGATACCAATTTGACACAAAACAATAAAGAATACCTAAAATCGTTAATATATTCAATGTTTGATAGGATTGAAAATAATCTTAATATAAAAAAAATAGATGTAACTGAAGAATTATACACATTAAATGTTCCCAAAGGTACGAGTGGTGATTATGAGATTAATCTTCTCCATGCATCTCCGGATGCCAGATATTCTTCCGTAGAAATTAATAATGATAATAAGAATTTTTCACTCCCATTTAATAAAAATAATTATTCCTTCGGCAACGTTTCTCTACCTGATGGACAAGTTTCTCTAAATCTTCGTCTAATCCCAAAAAATCTTACAGAAGATACAAAATGGGAAGGGATTGGCTCAATTAATTCATTTGACGGTATTGATAATATTTCATTAGACAATTCACCAAATGCCATTGATGGCAAGATGTTTAGATTAATACCTATTACTCCAATAATGAATCAGTATGTTATCACATTTTACTACAATACTCACAATAGTCCATTTGATATAGCGTTATTTGATAAGAGGGCAGACAACCAAGGCAATGAGTATAGCTTTCAATACAATGATCGTACACTTATATCAAATGATTGGAAATTGTACCAAACAGTCTTTACCATAGATCCGGATACTAAATCTGCTTACGTACAACTTGAAAATTCCGAAGTTAATAAAAAAAATGAAATCTTAATAAAAGATTTCACGGTAACTGCGGTTAAGAATCCAATACTTGTTTTTAAAAAATTAGGAAAGATTGATGCAACTGGTCCAACAATAGCTTTTCAGCGCATTAATCCTACGAAGTATCATATATTTGTCAAAAATTCTAATGGACCTTACGTGTTAACATTTCTTCAGGAATTTAGTAAGAATTGGAAACTTTATCTCTCACCTTCTAATCAATCACCAAATTTTCCAATTGTACAAAGTTACTTTGGCGGAAAAGTAGAAGAAGGCGGTCACAAAAACATCTTCATTTCGAGCGATACGACCCAAACTTGGGGTATGAATCCTATTGCTGAAAAAACACATATCGTTGGAGATGGATACGCAAATTCTTGGTTAATAACGCCAGAAGATGTTAATGGTAATAAAAACTACGATTTAATTATAGAATTACAAACGCAAAAACATTTTTATATAGGTATTATTATCTCTTTATTAAGTTTAGCTCTCTTACTTTTTTGGCAGATTTTTACCTTGCTTAAAACAAAAAATAAATGAAAAAAAACAATCAAATCAAAAAAGCATTTAAACTGCTAAAAATGTTTTATTCTGTTTCTTCCTTTTTATCGCTCTTACGGTCTGTTTTTTCAGATTTTCTTTCAGCATTGCTTTTAAATTCAGGAAGTGGTTTTTTAACAAGCCTTTTTAAAGGGTTAATTGGACATTTGATTATAAAAAGTAAATACCCTCTTTTTATAGGAAAGCGTACAAAATTTATAAATATCCATAATATTAGCTTTGGAAAAAATGTAAGAATTGCTGATGATGTGAGTATAATCGCGTATGGAAAAATTACCCTTGGTGACAATGTTATTATTGGGGAAAAGACAACTCTTATTGCGAATGAAGAGCTTGTTGTCGGCAATGATGTTGTTGTTACGAGAAATTGTTATATTGCTCAATTAGGAGGACCAATCTTTATTGAGAGAAACGTGCTTATTGGAGATTATACACGTATCCATAGTATTAATCATACATATCAAGATAGAAATCTTCCTTTATACAAACAGCACCATACCAGGAATAAAATACAAATAAAAGAAAATGCGTGGATTGGTTCTGGTGTAATGGTAATAAACAACACGGTTATTGGAAAAAGATCGGTTATTGGGGCAAACGCGGTTGTGACTAAAAATATTCCGGATTTTACAGTTGCTGTTGGTATTCCTGCAAAAGTAATAAAAAAAATTCATGAAAAAAATTAATTCAATTTTTTATGCTATTTTATTTTTACTTCCTGTAATTTTTATAATCAGAATCTTTTTTCCCTGGTTTATCAATCCACAAATAACAGGAGGTGACTGGCCGTATTATGGTAAGGGGATGTTTGATTCGTTTTCTACATTTGCTTCCCTTTGGACAAATCAATTCGGTGGAGTAGGCGGGGTAAATCCAGACTTTCCTATATATGGATACCTTAATTTTACAATCGGATTTTTTGTAAATTTACTAAATATCCCATGGGTTATTATTTATAAGATTTTTTGGTTTGCTTTACCACTTGTGTTAGGTTCGGTTTCGATAATCAACTTATACAAAATTGTAAAAAAACAAACTCAAATTTGGGAATTGTCCTTAGTCGCGTTTCTTTATCTTTGCAACTCATATTTTCTTTTAATTTCCGCGGGAGGACAAATGGGTATAGCACTTGCATACTCAATAGCGCCTCTTGTTTTAGGAAGCGCTATTAGATTTTTAAACAATTCTTCTGTCAAATCAAAATTACAGGTAACTAGAAGTTCATTAATTTTTGGACTAATACTTGCAATTGATGTTTTTTTTGACTCACGGATAGCACTTCTTATTTGCGGGATAACTTTTTTATATTTTTTATTCCACTATTTTTTTATCAAAAAAATCTCCTTAATAAAAATTCTTGAATATTGGTTTTTGGGATTAATTACAGTTTTACTGCTGCATTCATATTGGATAATTCCATTTTACGCATTTAAATTATTAACCTTACCAAAGGGATTAATTGGAAATAGTGGAGGTTTTTCTTTTTTTAGTTTTGCTGATTTTTCCCATGCCTTTTCGCTTTTGCATCCAAATTGGCCGGAAAACATTTTTGGAAAAGTTTATTTTTTGCAACCTGAATTTCTTATCTACCCGTTTACCGCATTCTCAGCGCTTGTATTTATCGGTAAAGAACCTAAAGAAACAAAAGCAAAATATTTATTTTTTGGAATAATTGCGTTTTTGGGAGTTTTCTTTTCAAAAGGAGTCCAAGAACCTTTTGGGTTTATAAACAGCTGGTTGTATAATTTTTCCGGGTTTAATTTATTCCGTGACCCTACAAAATACTATCTTTTAATTGCAATTTCTTATTCGGTTATGATTACTTTTTCTGTTAAAAAGATTTACGAAATATTTCAAAATAATGTAAAAATTCAAATATGTTTTGTAATATTTTGTATTTTAATTTTTTCAATTCCGATCCGCGAAGGTCTAACGGGCAAATTAAACGGAACTTTTTCGTATACTCCGGTGCCAAATGAATATCTTGAGTTGTCAAAGTTTTTGTCTTCCCGATCAAATTTTTTCAGAACACTTTGGATTCCTGAGCAATCTTCTTTTAGATTTGCGTCAGAAACACATCCAATGTTAATTTCCGATAATGTGTTTGGCTCAAATAATACATTGGCAATTATTAAGCAGCTCGAAAAACCCGGAGAAGAGATAAAATTACAAAACCTTAGCATTAAGTATTTAGTTATACCTTCTGATACTACTTCCCAGATTTTTCTTACTGACCGGAAGTATGATGATAAAAAAAGGCAGTCCTTAATTAATCAGTTGGATAAAATCAGTTATCTTGCAAAAGAAACAGTCGGGAATATTATTTTATATAAAGTTCCTAATCCAAAAGACCACTTTTATTTCCTTGACGAGCCCACAATTAATTACAAAAGTAACTCCAGCTCTGACTATAGTGTTAATATTAATACAAAATCTCCACAAACTCTTATTTTTGCAGAAACTTACAATCCGGGTTGGATTGGGATCACTAATGGAAATGAAATTAAAAGTATACAAACAAAAGAAGGGTTCAATAGTTTCGCGTTGCCGGCAGGAAATTATAGTCTTCAAATATTATTCATGCCTGACAAATATCAAAAGTACTTTTACTTATTATCGTGTATGGGTCTTGTTGGAATATTATTGTTTCTATTTACCACTAAAAATCGGAGATAGTTATATAATTCCCATTTCGACAAGCGCGTTTTTATAGGTTTTTTCCCAAGTATTTTGTTTGACAAAGTCTATTGCGTTGCTTCGGTATTTTTCATACAATTTTTTGTTTTTCAATAGGGAAACGATAGCTTTGGCGTAAGGGATTTTTTCATCCTGAGTAACAATTGCCGCTCCTTTTTCCTTTGCCTCTTTTCCCAAAGGTGGTACCTGGGTTGTTACAACCGGCAATCCGTTTGCAAAATAAAGCCTCATTTTTGTCGCGTCCGCGTACCACCTGATTGACCCAGGAATTGCCCGATACGGCGCAAGTCCCACCATATGAATTTTAGAAATTCTTGATATTTCATCCAGACTGTTTATAAACCCGTACATTTTCACTGATTTCTCAAGGCCAAATTCTTTTATTAATCTTTTTGCTTTTTCTTCTTCTGTTTTAAGACCAGTGCCCAAAACAGAAAGGGTTGCGTCCGGAATTTCCTTTTTAACAATATTTAAGGCTTCTATGGCCAAATCCAAACCATTTTGTGGCCCGATTGTCCCGGCAAAAAGAAGGGAGTTTTTTTTAAGCTTTGAAATAGGTAAATATGATATTTGAAAAGGAAAAAGAGCATTGGGTACCTGTATCACGGGTTTAACTTTATCTTTATTAAGTCCTGCTTTTATACGTGCGGGGAGCATTGCAGGGGAGACATCCCAAATAAAATCAGCATTAGTTGCACATACCCTATCAAGCCATAAATAAATTGAGTTAAAAATTTTAGATTTATATCTTGTTGGCGAATAGTCGGAAACATAATAAACAACAGTTTTAATTTTTCCAAGTTTTTTAAATATTATTCCAACCAAAGTGTGGATTGATTCAAGTCCAATGAATAAATCAACCTTATCTTTTAAGTTCCATAAAACTGATGCATCAGTAAAAATATCCCTTAATTTAAAAACTGGCTGAGTTGCGAGTGTGTTATTTTTCTCAAGAGTTTTTCTTGAAGGAAAGAGAAAAGTGGGTGGATCTGATTTTACCTGTTTACCATTTATGTATGTTTCTATTTTCGGAATAACATCGTCGCTACTTCCCGGATGTGTACAATCTATTAAAGTGATTTTTTCTGCTCTTTTACCAAAAAAATCTAGCATTGGCTCAATCATTCCATTGTTTGGAAGTCGACGACCTTTTTGCCAAGCAGCAAATGTGGCAATAACAATGTTTTCAAATAAGAGGTTTACTTTACGGTTTTTGCCCATTCAATTGTTTTCTCCAATCCTTTTTGAAGGTCATATTTTGGTTTCCATCCAAGGTCATTGCCCAGTTTTGTGATGCTTGCTTGCATATGACGCTGGTCTCCGGGACGCTCTTTGTGGAAACTCATTTTATATTTCTTAGGGTCGTTGCCCAAAGTTTCCATAATGGTATTTGTAAGCTCAATTATAGACCTGTCTTTTCCAAATCCTAAATTATAAACTTGTCCAAAAGTTTTTTCTTTGTCGATACTCCCAATCCATGCGTTAACAACGTCCTCTATATAAACAAAATCTCTGGATTGTTTTCCATCGCCAAAAATTTTTATCGGTTCGTGTCTTAAAACATTCCCAATAAATATTGCCATTACTCCTTGGTAAGGGTTGGTAAGGCTTTGGCGTGGACCGTACACATTAAACATTCTAAAAGAGGTTACATTTAACTTTGTTTTTAAATCCGGCCTAATTCCTGTTGCGTGGACAAACCTTTCTGCCGCATATTTTGTTATTCCATAATAAGAAATTGGTACGCAAGGGTGTGTTTCTTTAACGGGAATTTCCTTAACATGTCCATATGTTGTCATGGAACTTGCATACAAAAACCTATCAACATTGGCTTCAACACATTTTTTTACAATATTCACCGTGCCAATAAAATTTGCATAAATATCAGATAGCGGGTTGGAAAAAGAGGTTATTGTTGAAGCGCATCCTGCAATTTGGAATACAACATCGGGCTTTTTCTCAAATGCTTTTTCCACGTCTTTAGGGTTTGATGTATCCCCTTTGATAAAATTAACATTTTTTGGAATATTATTTTTCGAACCTGTGGATAAGTTATCTAAAACCGTAATGTTGTGCCCATCTTTTAAAAGTCTATCCACCATGTGGCTTCCTATAAATCCGGCTCCTCCGGTAACAAGAATGTGTTTTTTAGCCATTATTTTGTTATTATACACAAAGTTGTAAGTTTGTGAATAGGCATGATTAAGAAATTGAAAAAATTATTTATTTCCAACTGGATTTTAATTACCATTTGCGCGATTTTATTTTTAATCCCACTTTTCTGGTTTAAACCGGGTTATATAGATATAGGTGGAGATTCAACGCGCTTATACTTTTATAACCCACTTCAATTTATTAAGAGTTACAGCTTAAATGCTTTTTGGCCGGATAGTTTGGGAATTAAAAGTAGTGGAGTATACTCACTACCTTTTGTCTTATTTTTAGGATTTTTTAAATTTTTCATAAGATCTCCGTACCTTCTCATAGGATTATTCAACGGTTTAAATCTTACTACCGGATTTTTATCTATTTACGGAATTGTTTACTGTTTTCTTGTGTCTAAAAAAAATAAGAGCTACAAAGTTAAATTATCTGCAATTATGTCGGGTCTTTTTTATACATTTATTCCCATCTCGTCGATGTCAGGGTGGGATTTGCCTTTAATAATTCAAACAGAACATTTTGTTTACCCCTTAATTTTCTTTTTAATAATGTTGTACTTTATTTCATCAAAAGTATACTATCTTCTTCTTGCCCTAATTGTCTCTTTTATTTTTGCACAAAATTTCAGTTGGGTTGGCTTACCAAACATGATTTCATTTTTTTCTTTCACAATTATCTTTTTAGTTTTGTATTCATTAATTTTCTTAAAGCAGAAACCAAATTTAAAAGAAATTATTACAGTTTTGATATTTTTTTTGTTGATTCATGCCTTTCATTATTTGCCCCTAATATATAGCCTTTTAGAAAAAAATACTGCCTTAACAAATCAGCTTTCTCAAGGAAATTTATCTGATACCCTTCATTATGTTAATTCTGTAGCAAGCTATACAGAAAAGAGTTATCAATTGTTTGGTTTTACTCCATTCTCGATGCTATCGTTTATAAATATTTCTCTGATTATTTTTCCTATCATAATTATCTTATCGTTGATAAAAAACAAGAGCAAACCTTTCCTTTTTGTAAGTTTCTTTTTTGCAGTGTCATATTTTTTTGTAACAGGTAAGGTGACAAACTTAGGTTTTTCAGTATATAAAGCATTATTTTACATTCCCGGATTTATTATGTTCCGCGATTTTTTTGGAAGATGGTTAGAAATATTTTTAGTTTTTTATTCTTTAATGATCGGGTTTAGCATGGAAAATATTTTAAAATTGAAGAGCAAGTTTTTGAAATACAGCATATATTTTGTATTAATCATTATTTTGGTTATAAATGCATGGCCTTTTATTATAGGTAGTATTTCCAATAGAATTTTGACACAGGATACGGGAAAAATTGTAAGAAGCAGTCTAAAAGTGGATCCAAAATTTATTGATTCATTAAATTACTTAAACGCCTCTTTTCCTTCTTCTGAAAGGAACATGTCGATTCCTTTGGCCGATTTTAGTTACCAAATAATAGAAGGAGATAATAACGACGGTGCCTACTTCGGTCCCTCAATGATTGCCTATCTTTCTGATAAGTCAGATTTAAGTTCAAATTTTCCACTTAGACCATTTGCGCTGGGACTTTTCGAAAGCATAAAAAGTAAAAACTACCTTGCAGCTTCTAATTTATTTCCCTTGCTCTCTATAAACAGTATATTTTATGATTCTGACCCTTATGTTTATGAGGTGTTTTCTACCTTTCCGTATAATGATGCTAAATTGTATTTACCAGGCAGTCAAAAAGGTTTAGCAGAACTTATAAAAGAATTACCTTTAAAAGATAAAAAAAGTTTTGGAAAATATTATCATATTTATGAAGTAAACAAAAACTTACAACTCCCAATAATTTATGCAGCGGATAAATTGGAATACATAAACGCTGTTTCCAGTCCTTCTGCAACTCCCGACGAAATATTATTTAAAGATGCAACATTTGTACTCAATAATTTTAGAAAGAACTACAATGACCACGATATAAGAAGGGTTTTCCTAAATGAGAGAATTCCATATTCAGACTTAACTACGCCTCAAGTTGTATTTTCTAAAATTAATTCTTCTAAATATATTGTGACGGTAAAGAATGCAAAAGGTCCGTTTATTCTTGTTTTTTCTGAACTTTATAACCCAAGTTGGAAATTATATTTAGCAAGCAAAGAAGATGAAAAAAAAGAGCAAGGCGAAAACTTAAAGGCAACTTATTTTAACGGAGACATACGAGAGAATTCGAGTCAAAGTTCACTTTTAGATTTAAATGTTTTTGATGTATTTGGTAAATCAGCAATATCAGATAATAAACATTTCCAGGCGAATGCTTATGCGAATGCCTGGTATATATTACCATCTGATGTTAGGCGTAAAGAAAATTATTCACTAATTTTGGAAACGGATGATGATAAAATTACCTACATAAGCTTAGCCATTTCTCTTTTTGGAATATTTATTGTTTTAGTTTGGCTGTTAAGAGAACTTATAAAATCAATTCTTAAGACAAATGAAAAAAAATAGTTATATTCAAAGGTTAAATTTTGTCGCAAAGATGTTAAAATTATTTCTCCCCGTGGTTTTTTTGTGGATATTTTTTTCTAATCTATTAAGCTCCGCTTCAGAATTGAGAAATGTTACTGTTGTAATTATTCTAATTTTAGGATTCTTGAACATTTTTTTATTTACATTAAAGAGTAAACATACTTTTATTTTTGCATTGTTTTTGCTTTTAATATATGGATGCTTATTGCTTTCTCCGGAGAATTATTTAAAAAATATTAAAATTGGAGCATTTATTTATATTGTTTTCTTTGTTGCTTTAGTCCAACAATTATTTGAATTGAGGAAAAAATGATTATTTTTTTAGATAATTTTTTTTATAAAATTCAATAGTCGTTTTTATTCCTTCCGAGAGCCTGTTCTCTTCAAAGCCGGGGAATAATTGTTTTAAGAGGGAAAGACTGAATTTTCTTGATGAATAGCCTGGGCTTTTATTTTTATCAATTATTACTTTATGTTTTTTTTGTGCCAGAGCGATTATCTTACTTGTCAAATCCTCAAGGGTTATATTCTGGTTGCTCGCAATATTTACTGGTCGATCATATATTTCCTTTTCAATAATTTGCATGCAAATTTTAAGAAAATCATTAATATAAAGAAATGACCGAAGTTGTGTTTTACTTCCCCAAAGAACAATTGGCTCCTGCGTTTCAAATATTTTTTTTATTATTGTTGGAATCAGTCTCATTCTTTCTTTATTTCTAAATTCATCACGCGGACCATACAAGTTACTTGACCTTAATACAATTACATTAAGTTTATATTGTTTGCTGAATTCCTTTGCAGCAAGTTCACAACTCCATTTTGCAAGCTTGTACCCGTCAATATTTCTATTCCAATTGATATCAATAGGACTATTTTCCGTTATTAGCCTGCGGTTTGAGGGAGTATAGATATCGGCGCTACTCATGAGTAAAAACGTTTTTGCGTTTGATTTAACTGAAGCTTCCAGCATATTTAATGTTATCCTTACATTTTTTGAAAAAATTTCCGCCGAATGATTTTTTTTAAATTCCGCATTACCGTCTACCGCTGCAAAATGTAAAATAATATCTTGTTTTTTTGTTGCATGAACAGCATCTAAAGGGGAAATAAGATCAAACTTTTTGATAGAAATGCGCTTTTTTATTGTTCCTAATTGTCTTTCAATAATTTTTTTTGTTGCCTTTGGCGAAACAACTGCGGTTACATTAGCTCCTATTTCAGAGAAAAAGTGCACTGCATTAGATCCTACGAAACCACTTGCCCCGGTAATTAAAATTTTTTTGTTTTTTAAATTAATCATTTATAAAATATGAATAGGCAATACCAGATATCAATCCAATTGTTTCTACGATTCTCATAAATATAAAAGCAACAGTTGTCCCTGGATTTATTAGAAATAATCTCCAATTTTTTAAATAAGCTTTTCGAATGGGAAAATAACTTCTTCCCGCTTCATTCGGCCTCTTCTTAATATAGAGAAGCGTATCTTGTCCGTACATAAATCTTTTTTTCCATAATTTTTTTAAAGTTAAATTTCCTTCGTTATTTAAAACAACAGATTTTGTCCGCCCAACTTTATTGTTGTTAAGTAACAATTTTTGATACATATCCCAATCATCTCCTCCGGCTCCAAGAGACTCGTCAAGTCCTCCTAATTTTTTCCAAACAGATGTTTTAATAAATCTTGGTGCTTCTACTTCATCATCTCCCCAATAACAACGTCTCTCCAGCCATTTTGAGTTTGCCCATATACTAGTGCCATACGAATCTTGCCTGATGATAACGGCGTCTAAATTATTCTCTTCAGCAAGTTCTACCGCTTCTTTAACTGTGTTTGGAGGTAACTCCATATCCGCATCCGCATAATATATATATTTACCTTTAGCTTTAGCAGCGCCATAATTTCTTTTATGAGGAGCGTCAAATAATCCTGGTTTTAAATTAGGCGAGAAGTTGTAATATCTGCATTTATATTTTTTGGCGAGTTTCTTTGTGTTGTCCGGAGAATTGCCATCAACAATAATAACTTCAATATTTTTATACAATTGATTTCTTAATGTTTTCAGGCAATTTCCTATAACAGATCCGGACATTCGTCCTGGAATAACAACTGATACAAGAGGGTTCTTATTCTTTGTGTTTTGCATATTATTTGTGTGTTAATAAATAATCTACAATGATTTTTGATGGCAAAGTGTCAATATAAACAGGTTTCCTTTTATATTTCTTATAGTTTTTTAGAAAATACTTTATAGTTTTATCATTGCTCTTACTTAAAACAAAATTCTCACCCAGTCCTTCAATTCTTTCTGTATAGTTGCGCAGGGCAAGGCAGGGAATACCCATATAATAAACTTCTTCCTGATTCGTACATCCGTCCGTAGCAATAAACTCTGCATTTTGTACAAGCGTCATAAATTCAGGGTAGGGTAATTTAGGTACAAAAAATAATTTATCATAGAATTTTTCCAGATCCAAATTTTCTGACTTTAGAAACTTTGAGGTCAATGGATGCATTATAAAAAGACAATTCAAATTTTTTGGGGCATTGTCCAAAACAAGCTTCATAACAATGCGAGTCCATTCTTTATTGAAATAAATATGTTCTTGTCTGTGGAGAATTAAAATATAATATTTTTTGAGTTTCCTTGCATACCCTAAGCCTTTTTTTCTATTTATTGCCCACCAAAATATTTCAATCAATGTATTTTGCTTTGTTTGCATATTTATTGATGGTACGTTTTTTAGATTTTTAAGGGCCCAACTATTTTGAGCAAAATTTACAGTACTTAAATAATTAATGATAAATCTGCAAATTTCTTCCGGAAAAGGTTCAAGAAAATTAAATGACCGTAGACCTGCTTCTATGTGAATTAATTTACATCCAAGCAATCGAAATACGACTGCTCCAATGAGGGCAGATACCGTATCTCCATGTATAATAAAAAATGATTTATTTTTATCAACGCACTTTGTCGTTTTATAGAAATATGCAAAACTCAAAAAAAATGTTTTTACTGCCCAGATAAAAAACAGAAATAAGGATGATTGATGAGGCTTTTCCGGAAGTGCATTATTTATTTTAACTTTGCCGATATAGTCTGTAAAATCTTCAAATTTTATATTGTTCTGTCCGGTTGTAATAATTTGAAAATCTGCTTTTCTTTTTTTTAATTCTTTAATGATGGGCGCAAGCTTTATAAATTCCGCTATTGTGCCAAAGTAGAAATAAAGGTGTGCTTCTCGCATAGATTATCAGAGGGTATTGTAACATTTTAAAGCCATAGCAGAAATAGTAAGGAAAATAGACAACATAATAAAAATGTGTTAGTTTTCCTATTGTATATTTAGGTAAAATAGAAATATCATGTTTAAAGTTATAAAGCTTATTGTTTCTGATTGGAAACGCTACACAATGCTCCACAAAAAGATGAATCTATTTCTACTTATTGTCGTTTTACTTAGAAACCCAGGAATGTATTTTTCAATAGTTTACAGAGTTGAGCGTTACTTACTGCTTCATAAGTTTTTTCCTTTTAAGTTGTTGGGGTTTTTGCTATATCCTGGTTATTTTATTTTTACTTATTATATTCTAGACATTGATATTTCCCCAAAAGTGTCAATAGGGAAAAGCTTGTATGTTCATAATAGGGGCATTATCTTTACAGAAAAAGTTATAGCGGGAAATAACCTGACATTGATTGGTCCAATTATCTTGGGGACAAAAGGTTTGGGAATTGTTGATTCGGCAGACGCACCAAATTTAGGTAACAATGTCACAATTTTTACCGGAGCAAGAATTATAGGCGGGGTTCGTATCGGTAACAATGTTTTTGTTGGGGCTAATGCTGTGGTTGTAAAAAACGTATCGTCCAATTCTATTGTTGGTGGCATCCCGGCAAAGTTGATAAGAAAATATAAATAATATGCCTATTTGTAAAAATTGAGCATCATACTTCTTCATGGTACAATTAGGTCATGATCAGTTTTGTTGTGCCTGTTTGTAATGAAGAGGAGAGCTTGGGCGCTTTTTATGACCGCTTAACTAAAGTTGCAAAAGATCTAAAGCAAAGTTACGAAATTATTTTTGTAGACGACGGTTCAACGGATTCTTCCCTGAAAATCCTCCAAAATCTTGAAAAATCAGACAAATCTGTAAAAATTTTCTCTTTTATGAAAAATAGGGGTAAGGCAGAAGCCTTAACTTTAGGTTTCCAAAAATCAGCTGGAGACTACATTATTACTTTAGACGCGGATTTACAAGACCGGCCTGAAGAAATCCCAGATCTTTTAAAAAAAATTAAGGAAGGGTTAGACTGCGTTTCCGGCTGGAGAAAAGACAGGAAGGATTCCGCGAATATGGTTATTGCTTCGAGGCTTTTTAATTCGGTTGCAAAGATTTTTTGGGGACTAAATCTTCACGACTACAATTGCGGGCTTAAAATTTATACAAAGGACGCTGCAAAATCTTTATTTTTATACGGAGGAATGCATAGATTTATTCCTCTCCTTTTGTTTCAGGAAGGATTTAAAATTTCGGAAATTCCCGTAGTACACGAGCAAAGAAAATTCGGCAAATCAAAATTCGGGTTTTCAAAAACCTGGAAAGATTTACCGGATATTTTTACAACACTATTTCTTTCAAAATATGCAAAAAGGCCATTGCACTTTTTTGGATCTGTAGGATTTGGATTTTTTTGTTTAGGTTTAGTTTTTCTCGGCTACCTTACGTACCTGCATTATTTTATGCATCAGAGCGTAGGTGACAGGCCTCTTTGGACAATTGGAATTTTATTTACACTAGTCGGAATTCAAATTTTCTTTACAGGTTTTCTGGCCGACCTTTTTATAAACGTTTCCCAGAGAAATAGAAACAATGCAATCAGTCCGACTACTCTCATCAAATATTCAACAGATAAAGAATGAAAATCCAAGACATTGTTTTTTTTGTAATAGTAATTTTACTTATTGTAAAGCCAAAACCTAAAATTGCCGCAATTTTGGGTTTGGCATCTATAATAATTTCCGTGCCGCTTTTTTATTTGCACATTTTTTTTACAGCGCAAAGACTCACAATGTATGCAGCAGGATTTTTTTTAATAGAGGTAATAATACAAAGTTTAAAGTTAAAAACTAAAAGTTATTAGTTAGAATTTAGAAGTTATTAGTCAATATTTAGCAGCTAGAAGATAGAAGTTAGAAAAGATGAAGATTAACAGTTTTAGGCAATTAATCGTTTGGCAAAAAGGTCATAAATTAGTATTGGACATTTATAAATTTTCAACGTTATTCTCAGCAGAAGAGAAATTTGGGCTTACAAATCAAATACGACGAGCTGCTGTTTCGTTAACATCAAATATGGCAGAAGGCTTTAGTAGACGTTCAAAGAAAGAAAAAATACAATTTTACTCAATTGCTCATGGTTCGTTGACCGAGATCCAAAATCAGATTCTTATTGCCAAAGACGTAAATTTCCTAAATAATGATATCTATAATCGTTTAGAAGAATAAATTACTGAGATTCACAAAATGTTGAATTCTTTAATAAATTCAACCAAAGACCTAAATTCTAACTAATAAACTTATGAAAATAGGAATTGATATTTCTCAACTTGCGTATCCCGGAACTGGAGTAGCTACTTTTCTAGAAAATCTTGTTAGCAACCTTGTTAACATAGATAAAAATAATGACTATATTCTATTTTATTCTTCTCTTAGAAAAGAATTTCAAATTTCAAATTTCAAATTTCAAATCAATAATAAAAATGTAAAAATAAAGAAATTCAAAATTCCTCCTACTTTACTGGATGTCCTTTGGAATAGATTGCACATTGTACCAATTGAGAGATTTATTGGAGATGTTGATGTTTTTATAACATCAGATTGGACAGAACCGCCTACCAAAAAAGCCAAAAAAGCAACAGTTCTTTACGATCTGGTCGTTTACAAAAGGTTAGAAGAAACAGATAAAAAAATTGTTGAAACGCAAAAAAGAAAACTTAAATGGGTAAAAAGAGAATCTAGTGCGGTCATATGCATATCTGAGGCAACAAAAAAAGATGCAATGGAAATTCTCGGAATTCCTGAAGAAAAACTATTTGTTGTTTACCCCGGTATTTAGTATCCCTTGTTTATTTTGCCTTAACTTTCCTATAATTACCGTGTGCTAAAAAAATTTTTCGAGTTGTTGCCGATTTTAGCGGTTTTTTTGTTTGCTTTCTTTTTACGGTGGTGGGTTATTGACAGCGTTGCACCAGGAATAAGTATTGACGAATTGGAATATGTGATTACTGCCAAGTCATTTTATTTAACCGGTACGGATTTAGCCGGTAAAACGCATACTTGGGACAGCTTGAGATTTGTATATCCCTCTACAGATTCTATAAAAGCGGAATTGCCTTTTTGGATAGATATGTTTTTCGATGGACCTTTTCCATTTTCCCTGCCCTTGGCCCGTTTGCCTTATGTTCTCCTCAGTACTGGGATTGTATTGCTTTTGTATGGAATAGGAAAAGAACTTTTTGATAAAACCACCGGTGTTACTGCTGCCATATTGGGTGCAATCAATCCTTTTCTGGTAATTTCCGGCAGAACTATGTACGAAATTGTTCCGTCAACATTTTTTTATTTTCTGGGATTGTACGTACTTATTAAAGCGCGCGGCCGTACTATTTTAATTGCCATACCGGTTTTTATATGCGCATTCTATGCATATATTGGAACAAAGCTACTTTTTATGCCGTTTATCTTGGTAGCTGCATATTTTTCTTATGTTTATATCCATAAGAAAAAAGATGGAAAATATTTTTTTATTGTTGGGATTTTTGCAGTAGCGATTGTATTGGGCTATTTTATCCTGTTACGTTTTAACCACAGTGGAGCCAGACTTGGAGAACTGCTGTTGCCCAACTCTTCGCAAATTACAAAAGCTGTAGATAATTACAGGAAGGGTTCTATGGCAACATTTTTAACACCTGTTATTTTTAACAAAGGTACGGTGTATATAAATACAATAATAGACGGATTATTTTCTAATTTTTCGTCGGGGCCACTGTTTATTTATAGCGACGGATTTTTTCATGTTTATAATTTTGGCGTATTTTATTATCTTGACGCGCTTTTTATTTTGGCAGGATTTTATTTTCTTTTTTCTAAAAATATAAAAACAGGAGCTTTTTTTATTATTCTTTTGCTGATTTCAACTATTCCGCAAGTATTCCATAATTCTGGAGATACGGGCCCAAGTTTTACCCATACGGCACTCATTTTCCCTTTGCTTATTCTGATTGTTGCAACAGGCATTGTTAATTTTATGTGTGTGATGCGCAAAAAAAAGATGTTCGTTCCGGTAGCAATAAGCATTGTAAGTATATATGCTTTTCTTTTTCTGGCTTTCTTCCAAACATATTTTTATCAATATCCAATGGTAGGAAAGGATGATTTTCCTTCGCGTATGTTGGCCCGTTATATCACTTTTGCCGGGAAAGAGGGTAAATCTGTAGATGTACTTTCTCCCCAGTCAAGTGAGAATTTTAGAAAATATTTGTTTTATACGAATGGAATTACCAAAAATTCCATTGCTCAAATAAAAAAAGCATTTATTTCGGGTAATATCCGACTAAATAACGTAGCCTTTTTATCTTGCGCCAAATATCCCTCTTACCCCAAAAACACAATCGTAATAAAATCTGACCAATGCGCTGGCGCAAACAAGTTGCCCTATTCCACAATTCCTTTAATTGCTGATGGAGGGAGCGCGTATAATATTTACCCGGATAATGTATGTAGTGGATATAAACTTAAAAGATTTCCTGATCATCTATCGTTGTCTCTGCTTCAGGTAGAGAATCTTTCCAAAAAACAATTTTGTGAAACCTTTATTACCCAATTGAATATTCCGGGAACGTAAAATGAGGAAATATAAATTCTGCAAATCACTAAAAAAATATTTGTAATTTACCCAGGCTTATAAATATTTGAGCCTGAAAGCATATTGATCTCCCTTTTTATAAAACAATAAATAATTTGGATCTATTTTAAGCTGGTTAAGAAGATCCGATTCGTTTCCTGTCCCAAAGTCATCATTTGGATTTTGGCCCGGGCGCTCATCTAAAAGAATATATTCGGGAAATTTAATGTTCAACCCAGGATAAATATCTTTATACGTACCTCTGACAATGTAAGATGTTTGGTGGGTAAAATGCGACACAATATTATTTGGTGCCATTACCGAGGCATTATTCGGAACAAGGGAAGTTAGTCTGTTAAGAAATTCAAAATCTTTTGTGTGAGCATAAAACGCGCTGTTATAAGAAAGAGCAAAAGGTCCATACAGAATAAATCTGTATAGGAAAACCGCATTAATAATCAAAATTATCCCCAATATTATTTCGATCGATTTTTTTTTAATTAAACCAATAATCCATTTCAAACCGAAAATAGAAGAAATGCCTGCATATGCCGAAAAAAGTGCGCTGTAATGAAGTCCCAAATCCCATCTCGTATCCCAGGCAGATGGATAAAAGCGAGTTAGAAAATCCTGAAATAATAATGCGCAAAAAGCTGGAGAAAAAATTGGCAAAAAACCAAAACTTAAAAAACTAAACCAAAGAGTATGCAGTTTAATTGGGCTGTTAAAAAATCGTGATAATATTACAAACGGGTTAAGAGAGACATCGGTTTGGTAGTAATAATGCCCTCCGGAAAAAAATGGAATAATCACGTGGACTGCCAGGTAGCCCCAAACCGCAGACAGCAAGATTGTGCCCAACGCAATTTTCCACCATTCCCTATATATAAATAGTATGCTTAAAGCTATTCCAATTCCAACCAGGAAGTTGCTTTCCTTAAAACCCAAAAATACGACCAGTGAAATAAAGTACAGCCATTTGTTTTTTTTAATAATTCCCAAAAAGACAAGCATAAAAGGGAGAGTTGCAACTGTTACTTCATGAAAATCCGTAATAACCGCGTTTTGAAGACCTAAAAAAAGAAGATAGCAAATAGTAATACTTAAGGATAAAAACCTGCTTTTTAGAATATTTTTTCCAATAATATATAAAACAAATCCGCTTGTCCCAACGGCAAATGCTTGAGATATTAAAATAATTTCCGGTCTGTTTGTAAACCAGTACAAAGGGGAAAGTAAAAAAATACTTGGGCTAAAATGGTCTGCAAAAATCCATTTTCCGCCAACTACCAAATGGTCAATGATTGGGGCATGAAAGTGTGCAACTTTCCAGATTGCACTGTCAAAGATTCCAAAATCATAATAAAACACTTCGTATTGCCAATACCTGACAACAGAAACAATAGACCCCGCAAGAATAAACGCAAAGCAAAAAAAAATAGCTAAATAGGTAAAAAGGTCAATTTTCTTTAAGGTTTTTAACAGCTTCACACTCAAATTGTATACTCCTCATATTCAGGTTTGCAACTTTAGATATTGCAAAGCAGAATAGTGAGATATACACGAATCTAGATTTTGCTTAATTTACCTTCGCAAGATCAAGTACGAGTGGTATAATTTTAATTGTATGATAATCGGGATTGACGGGAACGAAGCTAATGTTGGCAATAGGGTGGGAATTGGGGAGTATGCATATGAGCTGTTGCAGCAGTTCAAAGCATTTAAGATTACACGTTCGCAGGGCTTAGTACAAGAGAATTTAGAATTTAGAATTTATCTAAAAAACCAGCCACTTCCAGACATGCCAAGGGAATCTGAGAATTGGAAGTATTTAATTGTTGGACCAAAAAAACTTTGGACTCAGATTGGACTTCCGTTAAATTTATATTCGCACTCCCCAAGGCCGGATATTTTTTTCACCCCTTCAC